>CAMJLI010000083.1 GCA_946406585.1 uncultured Prevotellaceae bacterium
TCATAAAAAATCTCAAAACCTTTGATTATTCATGGCTTTTGGCTAAATTTGCAGCACTTAATTATGTAAAATCAAAAGAAACAAAGCAAAAAATGAGAAAATTAATGTTCATGCTGTTTATGTTGATGACAGCTACCATGATGACTGCTAAAGACATTCGTACACTCGTGGTCACTACCAACCCTCAGATGCATTGCCCGAAATGCGAGAACCGTGTCAAGGCGGGATTCAAGGATGTGAAGGGAATAAAGTCTATTGAGACAAGCGTGGCCGACCAGACAGTGACAATACAATATAATGCCAAGAAGACTTCGGAGGAGACCCTCATGAATGTTTTTGAGACATCTGGATTCAAGGCACGCAAGTTGGCCCCAGGAGAAGTGATCAAGAAAGAGGAACATAAGTGTTCCGAGAAGAATGCTGAAGGAGGGTGTGGGGAATGACGCTTTATCCGAAGCTTATTCTTGACGCTCTCGCCACAGTAATTTACCCAGGGACAAAAAAGAACTTGATAGAGAGTGAAATGGTTGCCGACAACATCCGTATCGATGGCATGGCGGTTTCCTTCTCTCTCATTTTCCCAAGAGACACCGACCCCTTCCTGAAGTCCACCATGAAAGCTGCGGAGGCGGCAATACACTATCACATAAGCAACGAGGTGAAGGTTGACATCACTGCCGAATACAAGTCGGCTGCAAGACCTGAACCGGGGAAAATGCTTCCCAAGGTGAAGAATGTCATCGCCGTCAGCTCCGGCAAGGGGGGAGTGGGCAAAAGCACCGTTTCCGTCAATCTGGCAATAGCACTTGCCAAGTTGGGGTACAAGGTGGGATTGCTCGACACCGACATCTTCGGACCGTCGATACCCAAAATGCTCGGAGTGGAAGATGCAAGACCCTATGCAGTGAACGTTGACGGGAGAGACCTCATAGAACCTATAGAAAAATATGGGGTGAAATTGCTGAGCATAGGCTTTTTCGTAAACCCCGACACTGCTACTTTATGGCGGGGAGGAATGGCTTCAAATGCCTTGAAACAGCTCATTGCCGACGCTGACTGGGGAGAACTCGATTATTTCATTCTCGACACGCCTCCTGGAACAAGCGACATCCATCTCACCCTGCTGCAGACGCTGGCCATCACGGGAGCTGTCATCGTGAGCACACCACAGGAAGTGGCTTTGGCCGACGCACGCAAGGGCATTGACATGTATAAGAATGACAAGGTGAACGTGCCAATCCTCGGTTTGGTGGAAAACATGGCATGGTTTACTCCAGCAGAGTTGCCCCAAAACAAATATTACATTTTTGGCAAGGAGGGATGCAAGAACCTTGCCAAGGAAATGGAAATACCTCTGCTCGCACAGATACCTCTTGTGCAAAGCATCTGCCAAAGTGGCGACACGGGAGCTCCCGCAGCCACACAGGTTGACACTGCCACAGGGCAGGCCTTCATCAATCTCGCACAAGCCGTGGTGACTGTCACCAACAGGCGCAACCGCGAGAAGGCCCCCTCGCAGGTGGTGAAAACAAAATAAAGAAAGGTCATGAAAAAGGTGATGAAATGGGTTGGCATATTGCTGCTCATTCCCATTCTGCTCTTTTTGCTTCTCACGGTTCTGCTTTATACTCCGCCAGTGCAGAACTGGGCTGTGAAGAAGGCTGCTGCAATAGCCTCCGAAAAGACAGGTATGGACATCACCGTGGGCCATGTGTCTTTGAGATTCCCTCTCGACCTGACATTGGAAAACGTAAAGGCCATCAAGGACAATGACTCCATACAAGGGCTGAGAGACACTATCGCCGATGTGGAAAAACTTTTTGTTGACGTGCAACTTAAACCTTTGTTGCACAAGAAGGTGGAAGTGGATGCCTTGGGATTCAGAAAGCTAAAACTCAATACCGACGGACTTGTTGAAGATTTACGTGTGAAAGGCAATGTGGAATCGCTTGATTTGGAATGCCATAACGTAGATCTCAACACGTCGTTGGCTAATGTGAACACAGCAAAACTCGACAGCGCCTGTCTGGAGATTTGTCTGGCAGACACCGTGCCACCCGACACTACAAAGACACCGACGGACTGGCTCGTCAAGGTGAACCAGCTGCAGGTTTCACGTACGAGGGTGAATCTCAGCATGCCAGGCGATTCCATGAAGGTAAAGGCCTATGTGGGTGATGCCAAGGCCAACAATGCCAACATAGACCTGAAAAACAACGCATACCAATTGGACGACCTCTTGTTGGCCACCACTGATGTGGCTGTGGAAATGCCGGAAAAGACATCGGTGAAAACCGTAATAGACAAACTGACGGCTTCACATGCCAATATCCGTCCTGAGGATAATGATTACAGATTGTCCAAATTGGAGTGGGAGGGTGGTTCCGCCAACTATGATGCCAATGACAAGCCAAGAGGCAAAGGCTTTGACGCCCAACACATAGCGGCTTCCGACATCCATGTCGTGGCAGATGACATAGCGTATTCAGGAGACAGACTCAATCTGGACTTGAAATCCTGTTCGTTGAAAGAGAAAAGTGGCATCAATGTGGAGCAGTTCAAGACGATGGTGGCTCTCGACCAAAAGACTGTCAGATTGGACAACTTGTATTTGGAAACGCCAGACTCTCGCCTCAAGGCAAATGTAAACATGGATCTCAATGCCTTCGACGACAAGAAACCAGGACAGCTGAGGGCTGACGTCGATGGCTCATTCGGAAAACAAGACCTCATGAGATTCATGGGCGACATGCCTGCTGACTTTGTGAAGAAATGGCCCAACCGGCCGCTTACCATCAAGGGTGTTGCCGAGGGAAATATGAAAAAGGTCAATCTTAAAGGCATGAATGTCATGTTGCCTACCGCCGTGCAGATGCATGCCGATGGCTATTTGGCAAATCTCGACAATTTCGACAAATTCAAGGCCGATGTGAAGCTGAAGGGAACTGCCAACAATATTGATTTTGTCACTGGCATGATTCCCAAATCAGTATCCGACAATGTCGTGATACCTCATGACATCGCAATAGATGGCAATTTCAAGGCCAATGGCAATCTTTATGGAGCAGATTTCACTGCTTCTGAGGGTGGTGGACGTGTGAAGGCAAAAGTGGCTTTCGATGCCAAAGCCATGAAATACTCTGCCACCGTGGATGCGGAGCGTTTCCCCTTGCAGCATTTCTTGCCAAAAATGGGGCTTAGTCCTCTTACAGCACACATAGAGGCTGACGGCCAGGGCACCGACTTCATGTCGCCCAGTACATCTCTGAGGGCCAAGGCACAAATAAAACAGTTCAAGTACGACAAATACAACCTCGATGGAATGAGGGCTGATGCCACCTTGTCGCGTGGAAGACTGATAGCTGACATAGACAGCCGCAATCCTTTGCTCAACGGCAACATCTCTTTCAATGCCCTCATGGACAAGAAAAGGCTCCAAGGCACTTTCGCATGCGACTTGACCACAGCCGACTTGCACCGCCTGGGCTTGGTGGATACTCCTTTCACCTTCGCTGGTTGTGCTCATCTGGATGTGGATTCCGACTTGAAAGAGTTTTACAAGGTCTCCGGGTCTGTGGCTGACATGACTATAGGATACAACAACACCATCTTCAAGCCGGATGACTTGGATGTCGACTTGCTCACAAGAAAAGACACCACCTTCGCATACGCTGAATGTGGCGATTTCCATTTGCGCATGAATGGAAAGGGCGGGTACAAGAAAATGTTGGGACAGGTGGAAAATTTCACAAAGGAACTCACTCAACAACTCAAAGACAAGCATTTCGACCAAGCACAGCTACGCGAGAAGTTGCCCGATGCAAATGTGTATATTGATTCGGGGCGCAATAATTTCTTTGTCAATCTTCTTGAAGAGAAAGGTTATGCATTCGACCATCTGTTGGTTGACCTGAAGTCTTCGAATTACTCAGGATTAAACGGACAGGTGGCCATTGACAATCTAATGGCCGACAGCATCGCGCTGGATGAAGTGAGATTCAATGTCGTCACCGACAGTGTTGGGTTCAAATACGATGGCGCAGTGCGTAATGGGCCAGACAATCCGCAATATAGTTTCAATGCCCAATTCAATGGGTCGATAATGGAAAAAGGAGCTGACGTGAATGTGAAACTCTTTGACCGAAACGACAAACTCGGACTTGACCTCGGGGCAGTGGCTGCTATTGAAAACAATGGGGTGATGATAAATCTCACCAATACAAATCCTGTGATAGGATACGTGCCCTTTGAAGCCAATAGTGACAATTACATCTTCCTTGGGGATGACAAGAGGTTGTCCGCCAACCTTAAGCTGAAGTCCGACCAAGGTGCTCATATACAGGTGTATACCGATGATGACAACCTTGATGCCATGCAAGACCTGACTGTCAGTATGAGCAAAATCGACTTGGAACGGGTATTCTCCGTATTGCCTTATCTCCCCAAAGTGGCTGGCGTGGCCAACGGTGACTTCCACATAGTGCAAACCAAAGAACATGTCTCGGTTTCGAGTTCTCTCGATGTGGCTAACATGGTTTTCGAAGGCAACAAGATGGGAAATCTGGGAACAGAATTCGTATACATGCCTAATGGGGATGGCACACATCATGTGGATGGCATTATCTTTAGCGAAGGCGATGAGGTTGGAAGCCTCGTGGGCGACTACAATCCAAAGGGCGATGGCTTCCTTGATGCCAATTTGCATCTAGACAAATTCCCGCTTGGAATGGCTAATGGCTTCATACCCGACCAACTCCTGGGCTTCAGAGGTACGGCAGAGGGTGACCTTTCTGTAAAGGGGAGTCTGTCAAAGCCTGATGTCAATGGGGAGCTATATCTTGAAAACACTTCCTTGTTCAGCGTTCCTTATGGCATTGAGGTGAAAGTGGCCGACGACCCTGTAAGGATTGTAGGGAGCAATCTGCTCTTCGAAAACTTTGAGGTGCTTGATGCGAATGGCACGCCACTCAACATTTCCGGATATTTCGACTTCTCCAACTTTGATGACATGAAACTTGACCTTAGGATGCGTGCGCGCAATTTCTTGGTGGTGAATGCCAAGGAGAATCCCAAGTCGGAGGCTTTTGGAAAGGCTTTTGTCAATTTCTTCGGAACGATGAAAGGACCTCTGGATGCCTTGTCGATGAGAGGAAGGGTGGACGTGCTGGGGTCTACAGACATGACATACGTGATGCGGGATACGCCACTGACTGCAGACACAAGGCTTGATGAACTGGTGAAATTCGTGGACTTCAACGACTCCACAGTGCAGACGGTTTCGCGTCCCACTTTGTCGGGATTCAACATGGACCTTACTCTGGATGTGGACGAAGGGGCAAGAATAAAGTGTGACTTGAACCCCGACCACAGCAATTACATCGACTTGATAGGTGGAGGCAATTTGAGAATGCAATATAATACTGTTGACAATCTCAGACTGACTGGCAGATACACGCTGAAGGATGCAGAAATGAAGTATTCTCTGCCAGTGATTCCTCTCAAGACTTTTGCCATACAGGAAGGAAGCTACATAGAGTTCCGCGGTGAACCGATGAACCCAATCTTGCACATCACAGCCACAGAGAACAGAAAGGCAACAGTGGAGGATGAGAATGGTGGCACGAGGAGTGTCAACTTTGAATGTGGAGTGATTATTTCCCAGACACTCAACAACATGGGATTGGAGTTCTTCATCAATTCACCAGATGACATGACCATAGGTACTGAACTGGCTTCCATGACTACAGAAGAAAGAGGAAAGGTGGCTGTCACCATGCTGACAACAGGAATGTATCTCGCCGATGGAAACACAAGCGGATTCACCATGAATGGGGCCTTGAGCTCTTTCTTGCAAAACGAAATCAACAACATCACGGGCAATGCGCTTAGAACACTCGACCTTTCTGTCGGCGTGGACAACGCTACGGATGCATCGGGAACCATGCATACCGACTATTCCTTCAAATTCGCCAAACGATTCTGGAACAACCGATTGCGAATAATCGTGGGTGGAAAGGTGTCCACGGGAAGTGAGACAACCAACCAATCCTTCTTCACCAATGTGGCTGCTGAATACAGGCTTAGCGCCAACTCAAACAAATATCTGAAAGTGTTCTATGACAGGGATTCTTACGATTGGCTCGAAGGTGAGATAGGGGAATATGGCGGTGGTTTCCTCTGGAGAAGAAAATTACAGCATTTCAGGGATATCTTCAGATTCAAGACAGACCAAAGGACTATGCCGGTAGCACCACAAAGATATGCTGTGAGAAGAGATTCAATATCGGCCGATTCGATAAAAGGCAAAGAATGATTGACAGAATGAAGACTCGTTACACATACAACCACTATATCCACATATCCATTCTTTGCATATGGGGCATGGCTCTTGCGGCTTGTTCCACCGTTAGTGGCGTGCCAGAGGGAGATAAGCTCTATACGGGGATAAAGAAAATAGAGATGGTGAACTATGAGAAGGGTGAACATTTCGACCTCACCAAGGAGGAGGTGGCGGCGGCTCTCGACTGTCCGCCAAATGGCAGCCTTTTTGGTAGTTCTTATTACCGCTCTCCTTTTCAATGGAGGTTGTGGGCGTGGAATACTTATCACGACAAGGATACCAAATTCGCAAAGTGGATGACAAAATCATTCGGAAAGGCACCTGTGCTCATGAGCACCGTAAATTCTGAATTGCGTGCTTCGGTGGCACAGTCCACTCTTGGGGCTCATGGATATTTCAGGGGAAATGTGGACTCTTACGAGGTGCCTTCGAAAAATCCCAAGAAGGCAAAAGTGGGCTATCGGGTGGATTATGGGCATCTCTTCACTATCGACTCCTTGCAATATGTGAATTTCCCTGCTGAGGCTCGGCAGATGATCGACAGCACATCTTATGATACTTATATAGGCCCGGATGAACCTTTTGATGTTTCCACTTTGGATAATGAGAGGAAGAGGATCTCTTCGCTCTTTCGCAATAATGGCTATTTTTATTACCAGCCGGGATATGCCTCTTTCTTGGCAGACACCATTGCCGTGCCTGGCAAGGTGCAGTTGAAGCTGCAATTGGCTGACAGCCTGCCCGACAAGGCATTGCGTAAATGGTATGTAGGACGCGTGAACGTGAATTTTCGCAAGACATACATGGAGCAACTGACTCAGTCGACAGTGGGAAGACGGATTACCATAAATTACAATGGCAGCAAACCGCCTTTGCGTACAAGGGTGCTGATGAACGACTTGAAAGTCAGACCTGGCAGGATTTTCAATTATAGTGAATACCAGGAGTCTGCCAGCAAATTGAATTCTAATGGTCTCTTCAGCATGGTGGACTTCAAATTTACGCCGAGAGACTCGTCTGAGTTTTGCGACACTCTCGACCTCGACCTCAACTGCGTTTTCGACAAGCCCTACGACTTCTACGTGGAGTCCAACATCAAAGGCAAGACTACGGGATTCCTTGGGCCGCAGCTGATCGTGGGCTTCACTAAAAGGAATGCCTTTAGAGGGGGTGAAAAACTCGATATCAACCTGCATGGGTCGTATGAATGGCAAACAGGACATTCTTTCGAAGGAACATCTTCCGAAATGAACTCATATGAATATGGTGGAGATGTCTCTTTGGAATTTCCAAGATTGGTCTTGCCGTGGAAATTTAATGATTCGCGCAGGCCCAATCAGGCTGCCAATGGTGTGAGGAGGCGCAGGACACGTTATTTTTCCACACCTACAACAACATTGAAAATTTCAAGAAACATTGTCAGAAGGTCGGGATTCTTCAAAAGGCATATCTTGTCAGGTGAACTGACCTACAATATTCAGAAAAATGCATTTTGGGCTCATCAATATACACCTCTTTCCGTAGAGTATAACTATTTGAAGAGTGGTACGACAAAATTCTACGACGTGCTGAATACCCATCCTTATCTTATGGCTACCATGCTCGACCAATTCATACCAAAGATGAAATACACCATTTCATACACCAATTCCTCAAGGAGCAGAAATCCTGTGTATTGGCAGGCTTCTGTCAGCGAGTCGGGCAATTTGCTTTCTCTGGGATATGTGGCATCAGGAAAGAGCTGGGATGAAAAAGGAAAAGAGATGTTCAAGAATGCCTACGCACAATTTCTGAAGATCGAGACCGATTTCACGAAAACGTGGAAAATGAGCGACCATTCACAGTTGGTGGCTCATCTTAGCGCAGGATATTCATGGGCGTATGGCAATTCTGACTATATGCCATACACCGAATCTTTTTGGGTGGGTGGTGCCAATAGCATAAGGGCTTTCACCGTAAGAAGCATAGGACC
>CAMJLI010000084.1 GCA_946406585.1 uncultured Prevotellaceae bacterium
CAGTCCTTTCACCGTCTTACTTTCCTATTTTGAAAAAGAATGGCTTGTCGAAATGGCGTCGTGAATAGTAGGTGACAGATGGGTGCGTGAGGTCCATCACCATCGTCCATGCTGTTCCGAGGAACCCGTCTCTCTTAGGCTGCGACACAGCCTCGATGGCTTCTGTCAGTTGTTTCTCGCTCATCACCCCTCCAGTCTGTGAGTAACACTGACAGAGCCGGTCGTAACGGTCATCACCTTCTATCAGTCCTACATTGAATTTCTCCTCGCACAGGTAGTGGTTGGCCAAAGCAGGCGATTCTGTCACCACCATATGGCTGTTGCCATCTGCCGTCTTGTCCTCAACATATTCCACCACCACTCTTCTGCCCGATGCATCGGCCATGGTGTAATGATGGGCAAAACCAGCGTCGGAATGCATGTTGACACCTTTCAACAGTTCCAATGCCTCACCCACGTTGGCGGCATTGTTCAACATATATCGGATGGCTGCCGTAGTGGTAAGGTTTGGCTTATTGCCGCGTTGATGTGTCTCTGTCGAGTCGCCCGCCATCAAGTCGGCAATGGCCAGGCCCTTCTCATTGATGCCGTCGAGAGCAACAAACAGGCCAGCCAATGCCATGTATTGGTTTTTGAATCCCTCCGGCTTATAATCTTCGCCAAATCCGTAGAACTCCACATTGAATGTGGTGATTGATTCGTAGCCGTGATCAGGGATGGTATGCATTATCACACCAACGGCAGATGGAAAGTCAAAGTTGCGCCCCATCAGCACACCGCCATCGGGTGTGGAAACTGTAAGAGCCGAACATCCAAAGGCTTCTTTTGATGTGTTCACCTCTGGTTTGTAGTGGCCTTTCGACAAGAACTCCATGGCATAGCTTGCCAATTGGTCGGTGGTTTCTATTCCACCCTTCGCCATTAGCCCGTCAAAGCCATCGTCGCCTTTGTACTCCATGTAGTATAGTCCGTCATCCAACTTCTCGCACGACATGGCACCCTTGACCAGTGGGCCAAATTCCATCCACATCAACACTCCTGTTATCACTATCAATCCCAATGTGCTTACCAGCGCGATTTTTAATACTTTCTTCATTGACTATGATAATTTGTTGGAGCAAGAACGGCGCAATCCTTATGCTATCGAGTACATTCGAATTGCAAAGGCACATGCCGTTCTCGCAATTTTCAACCGCGAAAATACATATAGTATCGGAATCTACCAAATTTCGAGAGGGATTACATTCTAGCCTTCTGATTTTCTCCGGCTCCAGAGCCGCGGTACTTGGAGCGAGCCTCGTTGAATTTCCATGTGATGTCGAGTGAGAAGGTGCGGCGTGCGGGGTTGTATACGGTGAGGTCGCGGTAGCCAAAGAGAGTGGCATAGGTCTTGTTTGTATTCATGATGTCGATGCAGTGCAGGTCGGCAGTCAGAGATCCGAGACGGTGGAGGTTGAAATCCTTTTGTACACCAAGACTGGCGACAATTCTTGGCTTTGTGATGTGGAAATTGTTGTATTCTCCCTTTGTGGCCCACTCGATGTCGGCATTCAGGCGGAAAGCGTGAGGCAGTTCGATGGTGTTCCGCCAGGAGCCATTGAACCAAGGCTGGTCGAGCGTGACCACCTCGCCCTTGGCGGTTGGCGACTTGTAGTTTTGGAACATGGCAACTATCGCCCATGTCGGATGCCAGCAACCGATGGCTGGCCGCGCGGAGGCAATGACAGTTAGACGGTCGTAGTCCTTCTGACTGTTGATGGGCCGAACGAGGCTGACGAGAGGGTCGGTGGATCCGGGATAAGGCTCTGTAGACATCGTCACGGCATCTTTCACGCGACCATAGTTAAGTGTCAGGTTCATCCACTTGTAGGCGGTATTCAGCACAAGGCTATGGGTGTAGGTGGGCTTCAGATAGGGGTTGCCGCTCTGATAAGTATAGCGGTTGATATAGACTGTCGAACTGGTCAGGTTGGCGTAGTTGGGGCGCTCGATGTCATGGCGGTATGACAATGAGAGTTGCACCTTGCCTACAGGGGCGGAGATGACGGCCGTGGGGAACCAGTCGCCGTAGTTGCGGCATACCTCATCCTCCTTCTTTCCGAAGTTGAAATAGTCGTTTGTCAGATGCTCATAGCGCAGGCCCAGTTGTGCGAACACCTTGCCGAATGGCCTGCCGTATTCAGCAAAGACAGAAGCCGACTTCTCGTTGATCTCTGTGTCGGTGGTCTTCACCGGGACGGCATCGGTGGCCTTGAAGTTGTAGGCATCCGTGCGGTGGTTGTAGCTGTACTCGCTGCCCAAGGAGAGGTTGCCCTTCCAAATGGGATAGCCAAGAATGAGTTTTGACGCCCAGAAGTTGTTGCCACTGATGGTGTTGCTTTCGATGTTTCGGTTGACGGGAACGTCGCCCACCGCCGTAGTCACTTCTTTCGTATTGCCCGGCGACTGAGTGTCGTCGAACAGGCCGTCGATGTTAAGGTCGATGCTCAGCTGACCCACCTTGCCGTTGTAGTAGGCGTTGAAGATGTGCTTCTTGAACTCATCCTCCTGGGTGATGTTGCTTTCCGAACGCTCCTTGTAAATGCCATTCTCGTAGTTGTCGGTATAGAACATGCTGCTGTATTTGCCGTTGGGATGGCGGTCATATTTATAGAACGCACCCAGACTATGGTTCTCGTTCACCATGTAGTTGACCTGTAGCTGCGGCGACCAGCCTTTCCAGATGTTCTTCGACTCCTGCGTACTGACACCCTCAATCTTATCTGGCCCGGCATAGTATGTCAAGGTGTTCTCCTGCAACGACTTCGCATGGCCATAACGACCAGCCCACAGTGAGGCGGTGATGTCAAGCCCACCCGTGCGATAGTTTACATCGAGGTTGTTTGTCAATGTGTGGCCGTATTGATACATGCCACCTAAATTCTCTTGGAAGCTGATGCCCTCACCCTGAGCCTTCTTCAGTGTGATGCGCACCACGGCTTTTGTTGCGGCAGTATAACGGGCACCAGGATTCTGCACCACATCCACATGTTGTATCTGGTCGGAGCGCAGGCGGGAAAGTTCGCTGAAATCCTGCACTTTGCGACCATTGACATACACCTCGGCATCACCACGTCCCAACACTTTCACGGCACCGTCGCGCTCAGTTTCCAAAGAAGGAATCTTGGACAGGGCATCGCTCACCGTACCAGCTTTCTCCAATATCGTGCCAGCTACTGTGGTGCGCATGGCATCACCCTTGACATGTGTCTTGGGCAACTGCCCTTTTACCACCACCTCGTTGAGCAGTTGTGCGTCCTCCTTCATTTGAATGGTAAGACCGGGAGCGGCTTCCACGTGTAGTGTCTGATACCCCATGCATGTAACCTTAAACAGTCCGTTGTTCTTGTCGGTCACAATGTTGAACATGCCATCCTCGTCGGTCACTGCGCCCTGCACGAAGGCTGAGTCGGGAAGCGACAACAGCACCACGTTTGCAAATGGCAGAGGGCCTCCCTGTTCGTCAACAACCTTTCCGCTCAAGTCCTGTTTCATTGCGGAAGCGGTCATTGCAATCATCATCAGCACAGTGATGACGGCCAGCCTAAGGAAATATTCTTTTCTCATGATATGTCGTTTTGATGTTTTTATTCATTACCTGTTTCACAAGGCGAAGATGTTCGAATGATTGTGTGAAGGATGGCATGATTGATGGGGTGCTGTGCAGCAAGGTCGTGTTTATGATGTCACTTCTTGCTTTTCAAACCATCATAAATGAGGCTGGAGCCTACCACAATGAGTATAAAAGGTGCCCATGGTTCCTCGGTAGCTCTTTCAAGCCAATTGATTTGAATGAGATTCCATACACATGCCAATTTTATCATGCTGGCAACCACTAAAATGATACCAATACCAATTCTTAATTTCATAGCTTTTTGTTTTTATAAATGTTAGACAATTTGTTTGTGGGATGGGAGGGTGAGGCTCCTTGGTGCCAATGGCCTGCTTTTATTCCTCAAACTCTTTTAACTCTTCCAAACCCTGTTCGATTTCCTGCAGCTGTTGGGCATGACGGCGGAGCTGCCATTTGGCAAAGAAATAACCTACGATGAGGGTTATCAGTGAGAGTCCCAAAGGCAACAGGAGCCTTGTTCCAAATGTGTAGCCGGCCTCTGTGTTGAATCCGAGTTCTGAGATGTAGAAGGCCACCATTGCCAGGCATACAGCGCCAATCATCCAAATTTTCTCTTGATGGCAGATTTTCTTGTAGCAGAGTACTGTCCGGCTGAGTTGGTAGCTACTCTTGCTGCCCATGTCGAATCTCGACAATAGGGAGAGCTTCCAAATCATGGGAATCAGGCCTATCGCCATCACGCTTTCAACGATGGCAAACGAGATGGTACGGATGGGTGTATTCATATAGACGTAGGGGAAAACAACGCAGATGATGAGTATGTTCACCACAAAGTTGTAGATGTTGAGCCCATAGATGCGGTCGTAGGCCGACTTTGTCTTATGCGCTATCATTTCCTTCACAATGCGCAAGTTCACTATTTCATTGTCCGCCAGACGCTTGTCGAGTGCGTTCCAGTTAGCCTTTAATGTTTCGAGTTCCATGTCAAGTTGTTTTTTTAATTGTTGGACATTTTCTTTAATTTCTCTTTTACGCGATTGAGCTTCACGGCAACATTGTTTTTAGAGATGCCGAGGATGTCGGCTATTTCCTGGTAACTACGTTCTTCCAGCCAGAGCAGAATCAGCGCGCGTTCCAATTTGCCTAACTGGTTGATGAGTTTGTAGAGTTCCTGAAGCATTCCTGCCGTCTCGTCATCGTCAGCCATCATGCTTGCCATGTTGGTTGTCATGGGTATGGTTTGCGGACGAGTGCTCGAGCGTCTGAGAAACGTGATGCAGGTGTTCATGGCGATGCGGTAGACCCACGTCGTGATATTGCTGTCACCACGATATCGTGGGAAACTCTTCCACAGGTTCAGCACCGTTTCTTGAAACAGGTCGTTCAGGTTGTCCTGGTCGTTGGCATAGATGTAGCACACTTTGTATATGGTACGCTTCTGTGCCGCGAACATTTCCAGAAATTCTTTCTCTAATTCTTTCGTATCCATGTTTTACTTCATCGTTTGTCTTATTAGTCGCATTGACATCGGAAAAATTACAAGCAACCGAAAAAAAACTCATTTTCATGCGACTTTACTCCTCAGGGCAGTATGGAATGTTCATTATATGGACACCGCCGAAGAAATTGCTGGCTACTATATGAAGGTTGCATGCGCCTGGTTTTTCACTCTTGTCTGTATCGTTACCCACGCCGCCGATGAAGCTGCGGCTTTTCACCATGACATTCACCGTCTTGGGAACGAGCAACTCTATGCCACCCATGAAGGTGTGAATGTCTATCTCCTCGTCTTCTGTGATGGATGCTTCCCTGAGGTCAAGGCGTATGCCTCCGCAGAAAGCGTCAAGGCGTGCTCCATGGAAAGGCTCACCCCGGTAGACGTACTCGTCGCCTCCATAACGCACGGAACAGTTTAAGCGCTTGCCTTCCTCTATAGGTGGTATGGGGCGCTGCAACCATTGGTAGTGGTTGTGTTGATAACTGCTGATGATAAGTTCCACGCCAATGTAGAGAATGAAGAACACTCCGAAGTATGTTTGCCAATGATGCTGCCAAAGCCAGTCGAGATTCACGATGTTCCAAATGCTGGCGAGTTTCAATAGTGCTGCCACAACGAAAATGATTCCTACAACTTTTCTTCTTTTCATATCCTTATTTGCTTTTGGTTTGCTGCAAAGGTATGGCACGGCTGTTTTTGCTGCAAGTATTTGGGATACTCTGCACTTTTTTGTGATGAATGGCATGAAAAATGAAAGCAATCCCCTTTTTTCTTTATTATTTACAAGAATTGCATTACCTTTGACGACCGTATGGACAAAAGGAGAAAAGAAACATTCATGGTACGCTTCGCCAGCGTGGGTTTTTCCATTCTGGCCTTGGCAATCTTCAGGCCTCTTGGCTTGGATGCGTTAGGGTGGATGATGCCTATGCATCTCATTGCCATATGGGTGTTGGGCACGGGTATCTGCTATATAACGGAAACCATCTTGACATATCTTTTCAACATGCCATCCTCTTTGGAAAAAGGTGTAGGATACATCATCCACCGCAACCTATGGTTCCAGATAGTAAACACTCCATTGGTGGCACTGATGGTGTGTACATACCTGCATTTCCTAATTGGCGGAACAGTTGAAGACGAGCCTCTTTCATGGAAGGGGTATCTTCAGACGCTTCTTGTCTTGGCTTTCTGCTCCTTTGCCATCGGACTTTATTGGCGATACAAGTTCCGCAGCCGCTATCTGGCAGCAGAACTGGAGGAGACAAAGAATTTGAACGAACAGTTGATGAAGTCCCAAACTTCAGAAGATGTAGCGCTGCCTTCATCAACCATAACCCTCATGGGCACAACTAACGAATCGGTCACTCTTGAGATTGACCAACTCATGTATATTGAGGCTGTGGGAAATTATGTGAAAGTCTATCAGTTCAAGAATGGCGAAGTGCATGCCGACATGCTTCGTGCCACTTCAAAGCAGATGGAAAACGACTTGCGCGGCTATCCTATGATTGTACGTTGTCATCGTGCTTTCCTTGTAAATCTTGGACAGGTGGACCATCTCGTGTCACATTCCGGCTCCATGCAACTTTTCATGAAACACAGCAGCGAGTCACTCCCTGTCTCGCGCAGCAACATGGCAAATGTAAAGGAGGCCATCAATGGCATGACCTCCATTTGATTTCATTCTGTAATTTGCAATTTATTAGAACTGGATGGAGAAAGATGCGCCAAGTACAAATTGGCTCATGTTTTTCTTTGTCTTGACGACTATCGGCTCAACGCTGGAGCCAAACACGTTGTTGAGCATAATTAAGTCGGGACATGCCTTGAATGTGTAATGTTCGGGGTCATATTCCAAGGTGTAGGTCTTTTTGGTGAAGTCGTAGTCGCAGAACACTTTCCAACAGAAGTTGCCATTATAGGCGTATGTGAGTGAAATGCCAGTGCCCCATTTTGTGCTGTTGTCGCCAGAGACAGTGGCAAAGGCCCATTCCTCATCGTATGATTCGTTTTTGTCATAGAAACGCATGTTGTCAATATCGTATATTTCTCCATTCCTTACACTGAGGTCAAAATCAAATCCTTTTGATTGGCCTTTGAAGCGAGCATCGATTTCGAGAGCTTGCATGACGCTGCGTCCAATTAACAATTTGGAACCTAGGGCCAACCTGTTGTTTATGGGGAAGTTGAAATATAGACCCACGTCGCCGGCAAATTCTGTCAGGTGGTCACTCTTGATGGAAATTTCCTTCTCCTCAATCATGTCGGAAATTTTGCCGTCAATTACAAAACCATCATTGTCACCCGGCTTTCTATCTATTTCTTTTAGTCCATCTATGACATCTTGTATCTCATTTTCTGAAATCTTCATGAAGTTGTTCCATCCATTGATAGGTGATGATCGAACACGCAGTCTTCCTCCCACTCCTACATAAGTATTTAGGAAATAGGCACCTTCAGCCTGTACCACAGTAGCAGAGCGGAATTTCAGTTTTATGGCTTTATCGTCGGTAAGTAATACATCATCGTTTGAAAAATTCAGTTCCTTGGAACCGAATCCGATACCCATTGACACATCAAAGAATGATGGATGCTTTCGCGACAGGTCGGGGTAGGAGTTGAGCGGACTGTTCAGCAGATGTCGCCCTTTGTAAATGATGTCACTGAGCAAATATCCCAGTTCACCCGACATGATGCCAATGCCTGCCCCAGAGAGCACATCACTCACCCAGTGGCGGTTGTTGAGCACGCGCATGATTCCAGTGGCAGTGGCTGCTCCATATCCTGCAACGGAGTACCATGGTGATTTGGTCAATCCATATTCTTTGTGCAGGATGGTTGCTCCAACGAAAGCCGTTGCGGTATGTCCAGACGGCCATGAGTTGGCAGTGCTACCATCGGGGCGCATTTCTGAAGCAGTGTATTTTATTCCATTGACAAATCCTGCCATTATGCCGTATGAAAAGGCTGCCGACACGCCAAGTCGTTGCCAGTCGGAGCGGCTCTCCACCCCGCCAACTTTCAATCCAAGTGTCAAGGCTGGTGAGAAGAACTGCAAATAGTCGTCGATTTTGGTCTTGAATTCAGTCACAAGGCGGGTCTTCGCTGGAGAGTTCTTGTAATCCTGACGGAAAGCTTCCTTCTCTCCCTTTGCTATGATGCCAGCAACAAAAATGGGGACTCCAACCCACGAC
>CAMJLI010000085.1 GCA_946406585.1 uncultured Prevotellaceae bacterium
TAGTCGTTGATGAAATTGGCGTCTATCTGCATGATGAATGCAAACAACATGCAGAGGATGGCGGGCCATAGGTGGAAAGGCTCGCCACGATGGGACAAGTCGGTCCATGCCAGCGACAAAGCTATCATCACCGGCACGGCGGCGCCTGTCAGCGTCTTTGGACGAGACGCCAGCAACCAAGCCTTTGGGGAATTTTTTCTTATTGTCATGGATTTTAATGATGTATGCAAAAATACAAAAAAATACACACATGGAGTACGTTTTTGAGAAAATTGTTGTATATTTGCATCTATATGCGTGCCAACTTTAATCTAAGCCTACTTTTACCATGATAGACAACAACATATCCCTCGACCTTATGGAATTTGTGGAGCAGCAAATACTGCCAAGGTACAACCAGTTTGACAAGGCACACAACCTAAGCCATGCCAACAGCGTGATAAGGAGGTCTGTCAGCTTGGCACGCTCCTTCGGCGCGGATGTAAACATGGCATACGCCATCGCGGCATACCATGACCTGGGGCTTGAGGGGCCAAGGGCGATACACCATGTGACAAGTGGGAAGATAGTGGCTGCCGACAAACGGTTGCTGAAGTGGTTCACGCCACAACAGGTGAATGTGATGAAGGAGGCGGTGGAGGACCATCGAGCTTCTGCTTCGCACGCCCCAAGGAGCATATATGGGAAAATAGTGGCTGAGGCTGACCGGGACATCAGTCCGGAAAACGTGATAAGGCGAACAATACAGTTCGGACTCGGACGTTACCCGGAAAAGAACAAGGAGGAGCATTGGAAAAGGTTCATGGAACACATGGACAGCAAATATTCCGTCCATGGATACATCAAGCTATGGCTTCCTGGAAGCGACAACGAACAGCAGCTGAAGCAGTTGCGGGAACTGATATCGAGCCCCGAGAAGATGCGCCCCATCTTCGACCGCATCTATGATGAGGAAAAGGCGTGACGACGTGTCGCGCCCGTCAGCAGGGGGCTTGGGGCATGTCAGTTGAAGAAGTTCCACGACACGCCAAAGCGGAAAATGCGGCGGTTGAGTGGGTAGTGGGGCGTGAGGAAGTAGTTGCCGCCATCCGTGCAGTTCACATGGCTCATCATGGCAAAGAAGCGCGTATGCTTCAAGAAGAAGTTGGCATATACGTTGACGATGGGATAATTGCCCACCTTGACCTTGTTTTCATTCTTTTCCTGTATGGCATATTGTGCAATGCTCGGCACATAGTCGGGGGCATTGTATTTTGTGAAATAGCGCACGTCGGCACCAAAGTCGCAGTCGAGCACGTGTGCTATCTTGAATCTCAGGAATAGGTTTGCGTATGCGTTGAGTGCGGGCACGGGTATGATGTCCTCCTTGCTCGACTGCTGGTATGTGAGTTGTGCGTCGAGGTTTATCACGCCCAGGCGCAGGCGTTGCTCCAAGGTGGCGGTGAGCAGGCTGATGTTGCCGCTTTCTTGTCGTGGACTCACGCTGTTGAACAGGCGTGCACGGTCTTCGTTCTGTGTGTAGTCGGTGCTGAAATAGGCATAGTTGCTCAGATTGTCCACTGCCAGGCGCAGGTGTGTGTCGGTGCGTGCCAGGCTGAACTCGCCCTGTATCTTCGTGTGCATCGCCTTCTTCATCTCCACATTGTCCCACCATAGATGCTTCGAGTGATAGGTGGAGTAATAGAAGGATGGCTCCTTGAGATGGAAGAAGCCGCTTGCAGCCAATTGCACAGTGTCACCAAGCAAGGGGAAGTTCAAGTCGGCGGTGCCGTCTATGGTGATGTCGCCTATTCGTGGTCCGGCAATCTCAAATTCTCCGATGACGTTGTAGTGCAGCGTGTTGCCAAGAGTCTTGCTTATCTGGCCGCCCACAAAGAAGTCGTTTTCGGTGTATGTGCGGGCTGAAGTGGTGCTGTCGGGAAGCGCATAGCGCAAGAGGTTGTGGGAGAAGAAGGCTTTCAGTCCTGCCTTGGCATATTTGTTGAATCCTTCCAGCAGTGCCACGCCAAATGTGTTCTTCAGGTCCAAGTGCGTGGTGCGGTCGTAGATGGAGTCGCCGCTGAAGCGGTAAACGGGGGCGTAGGTGTTGGCGTAGTAGTCCTGCGTGGTGGAGTAGGCTTGGTAGATGCGCTTGTAGTTGTCCAGTTTCATCGTGTGTATGAAACTGGTGACAGGGACGTATTCGTTTTTCAGCCATGAGGTGTCGGCAGGAGCGGTTTCGGCATTCGTGGAATTGGTGATTTCCAACTGGCGGTCGTATTCCTTTTCGTCAAACTCCATTCCTTCCTCCTCCGACTTCTTGCGGGCTTCTTCCTTCGCACGGCGGGCGTCGTTCTCCTTCTTCGACTCCATGGCGAACTTCTTCGCCTTTATCTCTTCCTCGGTCATCGGCACCTTTCTATTGAAGCCGAAGCTGTAGCGATGGGTGAAGAAAACGTGCTGGTTGTCGTTGCGGTTCCAGTTTTCCGACAGCATCGTGGGTATCTCGTTCTCGCTGTAGTCGTCTTGGAAAATCTCAGGGTGGGTGATGTAATCGTCGTTGGTGATGCCGCCATTCTCTGCCTGTTTCATGTGGTTGGCGGTGACGAGGAGGTGGGCTTGGTATCGGTCGCCGAGATAGGAGCCATAGGTGGTGAAGTCCATCATCGACGCACTGTTCTCCTGATAGTATCCCCGTCCATAGAGATAGTTGAACTTGACGCCCAGGCCGATGCGCTTGCCGGCATTCACGGCGAAGAGAGCCTGGAAGTGGTCTTCTCCATTGGTGCGGTTGCCGCAGGAGTTGAGGCTGAGGTTGGTGATGGGCGAGAAGGTGTTTGTGAAATGATGCTGTCCGGGAGACTTGATGAAGTAGTCGTAGGGCTGTGTGAAGAAGAATTCCGCCCCGTCTTCCCTGTCGGTGAAGATGCGGTTTTGTCGTGCCGCGCCCAAGTTGCCTGTCGTGTTGTATTCGCCTCTCAGTCCTGTGGTGAAGATGGTGTTCATGTACATGTAAGCCATCGTGTCTGGCTCAGTGTACTGGATGTCGCCGAAGGTCTCGTCCACCGTCCACACTTTCAGTCCTCGGGGAATCTCTGTCTTCCCCTTCACGCTGTCGTTGCTGTTTCTCCCGTTCCTGCTTGCCGGGCGCATCATGCCGTCGGGCGTGATGCTGTTGTACTCTTGGGCTGAGAGTTGCAATACTGTCATCGCCAGGAGCAGCACGAGGGTGGGGAGCAGCATTCTTTTCATGACGTGCGGGATTATCTTAGCATTCGAAGACAACATTCCACCATCTTGATGGCCATGGCGCCGAGCACGATGTATGTGCCAATGGTGTTGTCCACCCACACATACACCACCACGCCGGCGATGGCTGCCAGCATGAATATGATGTTCAGGATGTTGCGTAAAGTGAACAATGGGTCGCTGCCGCTGTTGGCAGGCCGTCTGTGCTTGCGGCGCGGCTGGTTGAGGTTGGTGCTTGTCTCTTGTGTCATGATTATTGCGCCATCAGGCTCGCGCCAATGTTATTGTAAATCTGCTCCACGCGGTCTACCGTCTTGCGGCGGAACTTGCCTGAGATTTTCGCCAGGCGGGTGTGTTTCTTGTTGAGGGCGTACTTGTCGGTTATCCATTCCTCGGCCTTGAAGCGTTCCCCGCCGTCGCGCTCTTCCTCGTACCAGTAGCTTATGCGGAAAATTGTCACCTTGACCTTGTTGTCGGAGCATTCAGCCATGAGCGTGTAGATGAGGCGGGTGCGGTCGAGAGTCAGCAGGGTGGATTTGAAGACAAGCCATTCCTCAAAGTGTGCCACTATCTTGTGCTCGGCCTTGTTGACGATGGATATGGTGCTGCCCTTGAGCTGGCCATCTTCTTGGGTCATGTTGGTAAGGAAACTCAGCATGGCGGCATAGTTCTCTTCCGCATTCTTGCTGTTGTTGAAAGTCTTTTCCCATACCACCTCGCCATTCACTTCGGGTACCACGTTTCCCAGGTATTTGGCATATTCATATTCCTTGTCTTCCTTTGGGCCGAAGAGGGATGTCCTTTCCTTTTTCTCTGTCTCGGGCTTCTCCCATGTGTTTTGAGCCATGGCGAGGAGCGGCATCATCATCATGATGGCTATTGCGATTCTTTTCATGTCATTTGTTTGTTTTGATGGGCAAAATTACATATTCCTATTGAGAATTGCAAGTGATTAGTGAAGATTAACATGAAGGAGGCTTCCATCCCCACCTGCCAGATGTCCATCAACTTGAGGGCGTTGTTCCTTAATTTTGGTGTTGCTCGCGTAGCTTTGTGAGCTTCAGCACTTCGTCCCTGTACTGGGCTGCCTGCAAGAATTCCAGGCGTTTGGCGGCCTCGTTCATCAGTCGGGTGCTCTCTGCTATGGCTACATCCAGTTCTTCTGGTGTCATCTGTTTCATTACAGGGTCTGCCACCATCCGACTGTCGTCCGGCTCCACGTAGGCCATGCCGTAACCTTTCGCCTTTTCGGGCACGGCAGGTGCGGCATGACCCATGAGGTCGCCCTTTATGGCCTTCACTATTTGCTTTGGAGTGATGTGGTGCTCCTCGTTGTATTTCATTTGTATCATGCGCCGGCGGTCGGTCTCTTCAATGGTCTTGCGCATGCTGTCGGTGATGGTGTCGGCATACATGATGACCTTGCCATTGACGTTTCTGGCGGCGCGCCCTGCCGTCTGCGTCAGTGAGCGGTGGCTGCGCAGGAACCCCTCCTTGTCGGCGTCGATGATGGCAACCAGCGACACCTCCGGCAGGTCGAGACCCTCGCGCAGCAGGTTGACACCCACGAGCACGTCGAAGACACCAGCACGGAAGTCGCTCATGATTTTCACCCTGTCAAGCGTGGACACGTCGCTATGGATGTAGTTGGCCTTCACGCCATTGTTGAGCAGATATTCGGTCAGCTCCTCGGCCATGCGCTTGGTCAGCGTGGTGGTGAGCACTCGTTCGTTGCGTGCCACGCGGTCGAGAATCTCATCCATCAGGTCGTCAATCTGGTTGGCGCTGGGGCGTACTTCTATCGCAGGGTCGAGCAATCCTGTGGGGCGAATCAATTGCTCCACCACCACGCCCTCGGCCTCGCCCAACTCAAAGTCGGCGGGCGTGGCGGAAACGTAGATGACCTGGTGAATCATCGACTGGAACTCTTCGAACTTCAGCGGACGGTTGTCGAAGGCTGCCGGCAGGCGGAAGCCGTATTCCACCAAATTGGTCTTGCGGGCATGGTCGCCGCCATACATGGCGTTGAGCTGGGGCACGCTGACGTGGCTCTCGTCTATCACCATCAAGTAGTCGTCGGGGAAGAAGTCGAGCAGGCAATATGGCCGCTGGCCCGCCTCGCGCCCGTCGAAATAGCGCGAATAGTTCTCTATGCCAGAGCAATGGCCAAGTTCCTTTATCATCTCCATGTCGTATTCCACACGTTCCTTGAGGCGCTGTGCCTTGACAGGCTCGCCTATCTCGTTGAAAAAGTCTATTTGTTTGAGGAGGTCGTCCTGTATCTGCCGGATGCCCAACAGCTGCTGCTCCTTGGTGGTGATGAAGAGGTTGGCGGGACTTATCTGGTAGTCCTCAAAAGAGGCCAGGCGGTGGTAGTCGATGGCATCCACCTCCTCGATGCTGTCTATCTCGTCGTCCCAGAATGTCACCCGCAGCACGTTGTTGCTGTATGCCATGAAGATGTCGACAGTGTCGCCCCGCACGCGGAAATTGCCCCGTTGCAAGTCGAGGTCGTTGCGCACGTATAGGGCGTCCACAAGCCTGCGCAGCAACTGGTTGCGGTCGAGTATCTGCCCGCGCTTCAGGTTGATGACACTCTCCGACATGGCGGTGGGGCCGCCCATGCCATAGATGCACGACACCGACGACACCACGACGACATCCTTTCTGCCACTGAGCAAGGCCGAGACGGCAGAGAGGCGCAGACGGTCGATTTCCTGGTTGATGGCAAGGTCTTTCTCTATGTATGTGTCGCTGTGAGGGATGTATGCCTCGGGCTGGTAATAGTCATAGTAGGATACGTAGTACTCCACGGCATTTTCGGGGAAGAACCCACGCATCTCCTCGTATAATTGCGCCGCAAGGGTCTTGTTGTGGCTCAATACAAGGGTGGGGCGGTTGACGTTGGCTATCACGTTGGCCACGGTGAACGTCTTTCCCGAACCGGTGACGCCAAGCAGCACTTGGGCGCGGTCGCCACGAAGCAACCCTTCTGTCAGTTGCCTTATCGCTTCGGGCTGGTCGCCTGTGGGACTATATTTCGAGGTTAGCTTGAAATCCATTATTCTTCTTACTTCGCACTTAGTTATATGCAAAAATAACAAAAAATTCATTTGCATATTACTAACAACAACTATTTTTTGCTAAAAATCAAGGCATGACTTTGCAAATAATGGAATTATGTGTAATTTTGCAAGTCAAACGTGTTAAGATGAAGAAAATTCTGATTTGGGGTGCTTGCACCATCTTGTTGCTTTCAGGATGTGCCAATGAATTCAACAGGGTCTACAAGACGACCAACAACGACTACAAGTACGAATATGCAAAGGAGAGCTTTGCTAATGGAAAGTACAACAGAGCTACACTGCTTTTGCAAGATGTGGTGACAGTCTTGAAGGGTAGCGAGAACGGGCAGGAATGCCTGTACATGCTAGCAATGTCTTGCTACAACAGTAAAGACTATGAGACTGCTGCACAGTATTTCAAGAAATACTATTCTTCATATCCCAAAGGCACATACGCAGAGATGGCTTCGTTCTATACGGGGCAGAGTTTGTATATGAGCACGCCGGAGCCACGACTCGACCAGACCCCCACCATGCAGGCCATCGCGGCCTTCCAGGAATATCTCGACCTCTTCCCCGAGGCCACCATGAAGGATGTGGCGCATGACAGGTTGTATGAGTTGCAAGACAAATTGGTGGACAAGGAACTCTATTCTGCAAAGCTTTATTACGACTTGGGCTCGTATTTTGGAAATTGCACCAATGGTGGCAGCAACCTTGAAGCTTGCATCATCACGGCGCAGAATGCCATAAAGGACTTCCCCTTCAGCCGAAAGAGGGAGGAGTTTGCCGTGCTTGTGATGAAAAGCAAGTTTGAACTGGCACAGCAGAGCGTGGAGGCAAGAAGGCTCGACAGATACAGGGATGCTGAGGATGAGTGCTATGGATTCCTAAACGAGTATCCCGACTCGCAGCACCGGAAAACTGCCGAGAAATACATTGAGCAGTGCAAGAAATTCACAAAGAATGCGATAGATAGTTGATATATATTTAATTAAGCACAACATAAAAATCACTTTCAATTAAAATATGGATTATAAGAAATCAAAAGCACCAGTTGACACCGTCACAAGAAATATCATGGACCTCTGCCAAGATACCGGCAACATCTATGAGAGCGTGGCAATCATCTCTAAAAGAGCCAACCAGATTTCCGTGGAAATCAAACAAGACCTGAGCAAGAAACTGCAGGAATTCGCATCCTACAACGACACTCTGGAAGAGGTGTTTGAAAATAGGGAGCAAATAGAAATCTCCCGCTATTACGAGAAATTGCCAAAGCCCACATTGCTTGCAACACAGGAATTCATAGAAGGCAACGTGTATTGGCGTGACCCTTCTAAAGACCAAGACCTATGATCCAGCGCATTCAGACCGTCTACCTCTTCCTGGCATTGGTGCTGACAATTGTTTGTCTTTGCATGCCTGTGGGGGTGTTCCATACTCCTGAAATGGGAGGGGATGTGGAGATGTATAACCTTTGGACATTGTCGCCTGATAATGGGATTGAATACAGGGTGTGGCCCTTGTTCGTCGCTCTCATCATCTCGTGTACCAATTGTGTGCTGGCCATTTTTTCCTTCAAGAACAGGAAACTGCAAATCACCATATGCAAGTTGAACCAACTGCTTGTGGTAATATGGGTGGCATTGCTGCTGTTCTTCGTCAAGACTGGAGAGTTTGCCAACATGGCTTTCACGCCGTCTTATTATGTCTTCTTGCTCATCGTGGTGCTGTTCCTCTACCAATGTGCTGTGAGGGGCATAAAAAAGGATGACAAGCTAATAAAGGACATGGACAGGTTGAGGTGAGCGGAGCTCATGCCAAATTCCATCGTTTTTTTATGATTTTTT
>CAMJLI010000086.1 GCA_946406585.1 uncultured Prevotellaceae bacterium
GGCACAGGATGGTTCTATGTCAAGGTGAAGGAGAACATCACAGGTTCCATCTCCTCTGCCAAGGTGCAAGCTCAAGTGATGGAGTACGCTTCCAAGTTCATCTTCGATGTGGCTGGCTCGGAATACTATACCAGTCCTTCGGCCACAAGGACCCCTATCTCCTTTGGAAAGATTTTGGAAGCCACCACTCTCTACTATGAGATTTATAACGCAGGCACAGCTCCATTGGTAATCAACAGCTTCACTCTGCCTGCTCCTTTCACTTCCGATGCTCCCGCTGGAGAATTCACCGTGGCTGGTGGCGAGAAAAAGCAAATCGCCATCACTTTGCCGGCTGATGAATTTGGCATCTTCTCTGGAGAACTGACTATTGAATACACCAATTTCGGAAAAGAGATGGCTACTTATACATTGGGCATCTCCGGAACAGTGCTCGACCCAAGCAAGAATGTGTTCACATTCGACAATGGTACCAATGGACAATTCCCAGCAGGATCCATTCACTCCGACCAGGTGTACATCTCTTCCTCCACAACAGGCGACGTGACCAACTGGTATCTACAAAGCACCAACACGACTACAAAGTTCATCACACCGCTCATGACTGCTGAGGCAGGAGAGGCTTTCACATACGATACTTGGTATTACGCATATAATAGTTCTAACGCTGCCGTTACTGTCTATACCTCCAAAGACCGCGTGAACTGGACACAGGTGGACCGACAGACTTACTACACTGGCATCGGAAACGCAGTGGCAACTTATGCTGTCACCTTGCCCGAGGCTGGCAACTATTACCTGGCTTTTGAATTGCAAGGAAATGCACTGCTCGACAACATCTACGGACTCGCTCTGGCAGAGACACCGGCACATGACTGGTATCTCATCGGCTCCGACATCCCAACCTCTGGCAAGCAGAATTTTGACTACACTGCTTCTGTGCAGGTGCAGAACATCAGCGCAGTGGCCGACCAGGTGGAGACGGCTACACTCTATGTCAATGGGGAAGCCATTGCTACCGTTGAGGGTACCGAACTTGCCGGCAACGAAAAGACCGCAGCAGTGGGAACTGGACGCAATGGCTACAGCAACATCGAGGATCCAACAACTATTTCCTTCACTTTCAAACCTCATGCTTTCGGAACTTTCCCAACATACATCGAACTGAAGAGTGGTGACTCTGTGTTGAAGACCGAAGTGGTGAATGTGAATTTTGAAGAAGAGGTGGCGTCAAGTGAAATAGTAGTAGGAACACCAAATGGCACATCAAATAAGGTGCCGTTCTATGGCTTTGACATGGAGCAAGGGGCTTATGCTGATTTCTATTTCAGCAAGGCTCAACTTGAAACATTCGGCATCAAGAAAGATGATGTCATTACTGCTATCAAGTTTAAGGGAACCGTAAGTGATAAAACAATAAACAAGCTCAAGGCTGAAGCATGGGTTGGCTTGGAGGCTGACGGCTCATTCGAACCGGGAAATGTAAGCAAGGACGACATGACTCATGTGGTGATATACGATGATGAAAAGGTGGAGTTCTCTTCTCCAGTAGAGATGACTATCGACCTTTCCAGCAGTCCAATCACATACGATGGCGAATCTGAGATACGCATTTACACCAGCATGAATGGAAATGGCCAGTATATTTCTGTTTCCTGGGAAAAGGATGCCAATTATCCTCAGCAAGCTTACTACAGCAAAGATGAAACTACATGGACATCTTATTCTTTCGAACCTTGCCCGGTAGGTTATTTCACATTGGCTATAGAGAATAAGACTTTGTCTGGAATGGTGACAGAGGCTGACGGCACAACTCCTGTGGCTGGTGCTACTGTGACAATACGCAATGACGAAAATGACATAGAGTATTTTGGCACAACAGATGAAACTGGTGCTTACTCCATCAATGTCGTGCAGGAAGGTCTCACATTCACCGCTACTGTGACTGCTGCTGGATACGAGACTCTCGAAGATACAGACGTGCTCGACTTCTCAAATGGCAGCGTGGTGAAGAACTTCACACTCGTCAAGGCAGAGAGCGACTTCGCTCTTGGTGATGTCAACCATGACGGCAATATCGACGTCAAGGACGTGATGGCTGTAGTGGCTTATATCCTGGGACAACAGACAGGGGTGTTTTTCATTGAGAACGCCAATCTTGACGGCAATGAGGAAGTGGATGTCAATGACGTGATGGGAATCGTCAACATCATCCTCTTCGGACAATAGACTGATTAAGTCACCGGATGCACGATGACTTTAGCAGAAAACCCATGAGGGGCGTGGTTCTTGCCACGCCCCTCATTTTAAAATAGCAACGTGGGTGGAGATTCCCATTCTCAGTACAACCATAGAGCCTCTATATTCTTTTGCTGGTCATCTGACGAAATCATGGCCCCCATGTTTCTATTTTAAAAAATAAGTTAAACAGAGGGGCTGAGTTTGCGAATTGACAATAAAAAGCATTATATTTGCAGTTCAATCATAAAAAAGCTGAAAAGCGTGAAAATAAAAGAAGTGGTGAATGCCCTTGAAAAGTTCGCGCCTCTGCCCCTGCAGGAAGACTATGATAATGCCGGCTTGCAAGTGGGACTTACAGAGACGGAAGTTACAGGGGCATTATTGTGTCTCGACATTACAGAGAAAATCATCGACGAAGCCATTGAAAGGGGATGCAACCTCGTGGTGTCGCACCATCCGCTCATCTTCCGGGCTCTAAAGAGGGTGAGCGATGGAAATGAAGTGCAGCGGTGTGTGATGAAAGCCATAAAAAACGACATCGCCATAATATCCATGCACACCAATATCGACAATGCCGTGGGTGGGGTGAACTACAAAATGGCCGAGAAGATGAGCCTGGCGCATGTGCAGCTGCTCGCTCCAAAAATTGTGGACGGCATGGAGTGCGGCAGCGGAGTGGTGGGATGCCTGCCAGAACCAATGGAGGCAAAAACTTTTGTCGGAATGCTCAAAGAAACCTTCGGAGTGGAGTGCGTGCAGGCAAATGCATTGCTCCAACGACCCATCAGCAAGGTGGCCGTTTGTGGCGGTGCAGGAGCTTTCCTGCTAGGCGATGCCGTGGCTGCAGGAGCTGATGCATTCGTCACAGGCGAGATGCACTACCACGAGTTCTTCGACCACGACCAGCAAATACAGATTTGTGTCATCGGACACTACCAGAGCGAACAATTTACAAACGAAATATTCAAATCCATCATCGAGGAGAAATGCAAGGGGGTCAGGTGCTGCCTGACCCGCACATGCACCAATCCCATTATCTATTTATAAGAAATATGGCAAAAAAAGACCCTACAGATTTGACCGTAGAGAAGAAACTGGAAACCCTGTTTCAACTGCAAACGACATTGTCGCAAATTGATGAGAAAAGAGCTCTGAGAGGTGAATTGCCCCTGGAGGTGCAGGACCTGGAAGATGAAATTGCCGGACTGAGAACGCGCATCGAGAAAATCGAAAACGAAATCGCCGAGTTCAAGGCTGCCATCACTCAAAAGAAAGGCGACATAGAGGACGCACAGGCTTCAGTGGCAAGGTACAAGGAGCAACTCAACGACGTGATGAACAACAGAGAGTATGACATGCTCAACAAGGAAATCGTTTTCCAAGAACTGGAAATCGAACTGTGCAACAAGAAAATCAGAGAGGCTCTATTGAAGATAGAGGAGAAGGAGGCTTTGCTCGCTCAAAACCAGGAACAGGTGGACTTCCGCCTACAGGCTCTTGAGGAGAAGAAAAACGAACTGGATGCCATCATGCAGGAAACACGCGAGGAGGAGGACAAACTCAAGGAGAAGGCAAAGGGCTATGAGGAGAAGATAGAGGAGAGACTGCTGACCAGCTTCAAGCGCATACGCAAGAATGCACGCAACGGACTGGGAATCGTGTATGTGCAGCGCGACGCTTGTGGTGGATGCTTCAACAAAATACCGCCACAGCAGCAACTAGATATCAAGATGCATAAGAAAATCATCGTGTGCGAGTATTGCGGACGCATTCTTATCGACCCGGAACTCGCCGGAGTGAAAACGGTGGCAACTGAAGAGAAACCCAAAAAACGCGTCTCTCGCAGCCGTAAGAAGATGGAGGAAAGCGAGGACTGACCCTCATCATCTGAATAACGAAACCATACAACAGACATGCTCCTTGCGTGTCTGTTTTTTTAGGCCCGTATGATCTCCATACCTCACGCATTGGTCAATGGTTTGGGGGCTTGAATGCAACAGATGGCAATAGATTGTACCAAAAAACAAAAAAAATCATAATCATTTTGGCCAAAGCGGAATTTTTTCATATATTTGTGGGGATTTTTCAAAAATGAAAAAGCAAGGAAAACACAGATATGTCTAACTAAAACAAAACGCTTATGAAAGACTTAAAAATGTACATCAACGGCAAGTTCGTTGAAAGCAAGTCGGGAAAATGGATCGATGTGCTCAACCCATCAACAGAGGAGGTAATCAGCCGCCAGCCGGAAGGCACGGTGGAAGAGGTGGACGAGGCTCTCGATGCTGCAAAGGCTGCACAAAAGGCATGGGCCAAGACACCGGCAATAGAGCGTGCCAAATACCTCAACAAAATGGCTGATGGCATTCGACGCCGCCGCGACGAATTCGTGGACATCATCATGCGCGAACAGGGAAAGACACGCACATGGGCTTCTGTCGAGGTGGATGTGACAGCCGACTATTTCGACTATATGGCTACATTCGCACGACACATCGAAGGCGAAATAATACCAAGTGACAGGAGAGGGGAGACCATCATGCTCTTCAAGGAGCCTATCGGAGTGGTGGCTGGCATTCTGCCATGGAACTTCCCATTCTTCCTCATCGCACGAAAGGCGGGGGCTGCCCTCATCACTGGATGTACCATCGTCATCAAGCCTTCACAGCTCACACCGGAGAACTGCTGCGAATTCGCAAGAGTGGTCGATGAGACCGGACTGCCCGCAGGTGTGTTCAATGTCATCACTGGCAAAGGCTCCGTGGTGGGAAATGCCTTGGCTGAAAGCCCCAAGATTGGCATCGTGAGCGTGACAGGAAGCGTGGGAGCAGGAGAGAGCATCATGAAGGCTGCTGCCAACAATATAACAAAGGTGTCGCTCGAACTGGGTGGCAAGGCTCCGGCAATAGTGTTCCCGGATGCAGACCTCGAGGCTTCTGCTCAATGGGTGGTGGACTCACGAATCGGAAACAACGGACAAATCTGCAACAATGCCGAACGTGTGTATGTACATAAAGACATCAAGAAGGAATTCACCGACATCCTCGTGCGAAAGATGAAGGCAGTGAAGGTGGGTGACCCATGCAAGGACGATAGCGTGGACATGGGACCTCTCGTGGAAAAACGTGCTCTGGAGAGCGTGGAGGCAAAGGTGGCCAATGCCATCAAACAAGGTGCCAAACTGCTCTGCGGTGGCAAGAGGGCTGGCGAAAAGGGCTATTTCTACGAGGCTACTGTGCTCGATGATGTGAAGCAAGACTTCGACATCGTGCATGAGGAGACTTTCGGCCCTGTCATTCCTCTTGTGGAGTTTGAGGATATCGACCAGGTAATAGCTTGGGCCAACGACGTGGAGTACGGATTGGCTTCTTCCGTGTTCACCAACACCATAGACATCGCTGCTAAGGTAAGCCGCGAACTGGAGTTTGGAGAGGTATACATCAACCGTGAGCACTTCGAGGCTATGCAAGGCTTCCATGCCGGCATGAAGAAGAGCGGCATCGGTGGTGCCGACGGCAAGCACGGCGTTGAGGAGTATCTCGTGACAAAGGTAGTCTACATGGACACCCATTACGAGTAAGATGCTGCAGATTAAAAGTTCTATGAAATCTTAATGAAAACAGGGAGGCTCATAATTGCCTCCCTGTTTTCATTAAGATCACAAAAGTATTCGGATCACAAAAGTAATCGGAGTATTCAGATTACTCAGAATACTCCGATTATTCAGAATACTCCGATTATTTCGATACTCTCCCCCAATAATTCCATAAATACCGCAACCTGCGACAGAAAACGCCTGGTTTTGCATGGTGTGTCGCAATAATCTGTCTGTGTCGCAACGAATTGATTAGAAAAACATTAGAAAATTGTGAGCGAGTGAAAACTGTATGTATCTTTGCAATGTCGAAAGGAACAAACATCCTTTACTCAGACAAAAAAGAAGAATTCCAGACAACAAACAAATAATAATAATAACAATAAAAAACACACAATTATGAAAAAGTCTATTTTATTCATTGCAGCATTTGTTTGCTTCATCATGCAATCAGTATCAATATTCGCTGACGACAGAATCATCCCCGTGGGCCAACTGCCAGGCGCAGCGACAAACTTTGTGAAAACCAACTTCCCAGGACAAGGCATCTCTTACGCCAAAAAGGACAGGGACTTCTCAGGAACCAAGTACGAGGTGAGACTCAACAATGGCGTGGAGCTTGACTTCGACAAGAATGGGACATGGGACAAGGTGGACTGCAACTTCAGCGCCGTGCCCGCAAAACTCGTGCCGGCAAGCATCGCCAACTATGTGAAAGCCAACTTTGCAGGTACCTCCATCATCAAGATAGACAAGGAGCGCTATGGATACGATATAGAATTGTCCAACGACCTCGAATTGAAGTTCGACAAGAATGGACAGCTTATCAATATCGACGACTGAAAACCGGGTGAAATAAAAGTATAAAGGTGAAATAAAGGAGGAAAAGTAAAAAATCAGAAAAAGTAAAATAAAACAGGAAAAGTAAAAAGGTAAAAAAGGAGGAAAAGTATAATTAGAAAACATCAAATGGCAAATAGATTCAAGGAGGGCGTGTCAGCAAAAAGACACGCCCTCCTTGCGGGTTGGATATCAACAAAACATCCGTAGCCTTGTATAAAAACGCTCTTAAAGGTCACAGACCGCGGGCCTTGTATATCTTTTCCTTCGCAGCGTTTATCTCTTGGAATTTCTTTTCTGCGGCTTTCTTGACATCCTCGCCAAGACCTGAGACGCGGTCGGGGTGGTGCTCCAACGCCAGCTTGCGGTAGGCTTTCTTCACCTCTTCGTCGGTGGCGTCGGGGGAGAGCCCAAGCACCTTGTAGGCGTCGTCCAAAGAACCCTCATTGCTGCTGCCCCTGTCGAGGAAGAGGAGTGAGTCCACCTCGCTCACTGGGATTCCCATGTTTTGGGCCACTTCGTATAGGGCACGCTTTTCTGCCTCGGGAACGGCGCCGTCTGACTTGGCAAGCTCCACGAGGAATGCAAGCAGCTGAAGACGCTCGCTGTAGGAGAAGTTGGAGGCTATCTGTCCGCACACCTGACGTATCTGGTTCTTGTACTGGTAGGGGTTCTGGGCATCCATGCGCTTCTGCTCCTCGAAGAGACGAAGGAGTATCTGGTTGCCTTGCTGTGCTGCCGCCTCGCCGAAATTGTTGCGGAGAAAGCGCCTCACGTATTCCATCTCGGAATGCATCACCTTGCCGTCGGCCTTTATCACGTACGAGGCAAGCACAAGCATTGAGAACAAGAAACTGTTTCGCTGGCCCTGTGAATAGGTGCTGGAATTGTCGCCATAGCTTCCATTGTGTCCATAGCTTCCACTATCGTAGTTGGAGGCACTGTCGTCGCCGTCACCTATCGAGTCGATGATGCTGCCTAAGAAATATCCCAAGAAGGCTCCGAGGGGTGGGGCTATCATGAAGCCAAGCACGCCTCCTATCCATTTGAATATGCCCATGATGTGATGGTTTTGTGATTGTTATGATTGTTTGATATTTTCGTACTTGGGAATTGACTCCAAAAATAAATATTTTTGATTGTCATAATCCATCTTGCAACAATAGTGGGAGATGCCATTGCTCACCACCAGATAGTCTACATGCAGCAGCATGTTGTATGCTGAAATCTGGTCGAACACCTTTTGTGTCAATGCCACGGTGGGGGCCTTGTACTCGATTATCATGCGTGGTTCGGCACTCTGGCCGTAAAGCACGCTGTCGCAACGGAGCCGCTTGCTGCCTATCGAGAGCTCCACCTCATTGGCAAGCA
>CAMJLI010000087.1 GCA_946406585.1 uncultured Prevotellaceae bacterium
AGATGTTCGACGCTATGTTGAAGCCGGAGGTCAGGTCGTCCATCGTCACTGGTGAAACGCCCATCATGAGGATGCGGGAAAAGGTGGGCTTGTACTGCTTGAAGGTCTCGCGATAGAAGCCCGAGGCGTGTGTCAGCCCGTGGTATATGCCCTCGCCCTCATCATTTAGAACCGTGTTGGTGAAGTTGTCGTATTCGTCAATGATGAGGTAGAGTTTGGCTCCGATTCTGCGTGCCGACTCATGGATATAGTTGAGCTTGCCTCTGTAACTTTTCTGAGACAGCACATCCTCAAGGAACCCCTCTGGATAGTATCGGGCATAATCCCGGGCGAAGAAGTCAAGCTTGTTATTGCAGTATTCAGCAAAGTTGCGCTCAAGCACATCCGATGTTCCGCTCACCATCGAGAAGTCGAGGTACAGGATTTGAAACTTTCCCCGCTCCTTTGTGGGGTGGTCGGCAATCCACAGTCCCTCGAAAAGATTTTGGAAGTTATCTCGTTCGTTGATGTCATAATAGGCGCGGAGCATGCTCAGGAAAATGCTCTTGCCGAAGCGGCGCGGGCGAATGAGGAACAGGAAATGATCGGTGTCTTCCATTATGGGGAGGTACTTCGTCTTGTCGACGAAATAAAGGTTTTCGCTTTTTAGCTGCTTGAAGTCGGAAATGCCGTATGGGAGAAGTTTGACTTGTGCCATCATTTGCTTTTTTTGGTGATTGACGTTGCGAAGATAAGTATTTTTGATGACATTTCCAAATTTTGTACTCGACAAGGCAATAAAATAGTGCTGATGATTTCTATAGCTTCCCACCCTCAAATAATTGTGTAAAATGGCAGGTCGTCAAATATCGGCTATTTCAGAGGGCGAGGTTGGTTTTGCCGCGCCTACGAGTGGAGCGCAGATAATGTCACAGATATGGGCATCTATGGACAGATATTTGCAAAAAACCATAAGTTTTTTATTGTTGTCTGCGGAGTTTTTGCATAGGCGATGCCGAAAACGTCTGTTTTTGCTTGTCCCTTTCGTATATATATTATAGAGCTCTTGATTCTTGACGGCAAAACATGAACGAGAACATCATAGGAAAAGAGGTGGACAAGATTCAACATTAATGAAATATAGTATTACGAAAGTTTTATAAAATCATGAATATTAAAGTACATAGGGGACTCGAACAGATAGGCGGATGCATCACAGAGATTTCGACAGGAACATCACGTGTTTTCATCGACTTCGGGCAGAATCTCCCGGGCAATGGAGAACCGACTACACCTGAGGAGGACAAGGAGTTGGTAGAAAGAATATTTGCACAAAACAAGAAGGAGCACGAAGCCGTATTCTATACTCATGGGCATGAGGATCATGTAGGATTAATGGAGTATATTCCGCAAGGGGTGCCTCAGTACATGAGCGAAGGAACCAAGGAACTGCTTTCTATCAAGTATGAGGTGATGTATGAAGGTGCCAATTTGAAGGTCACCAACACTCTTCAAAATGGATGCGACCAACAGGAGAATGGTGATGCCCTAAGCAGACTGACGTATGCTGACAACAAGCGAAAGCTGCTGGAGAATGTAATTGTTTGGAAGAAAACCTTGCCACACAAGTCTCCTGCCAGCATTGTCATTGGTGACATCAAAGTAACTCCTTTCTTCAATTGCCACAGCATATACGACTCCCACATGTTTCTCATTGAGGCTGACGGAAAACGAATTTGGCACACCGGTGACTATCGTGAACATGGCTACATGGGCAAGGGCTTGTTCCCTACACTGAAGAAATATGCCACAGACATCGACGTGCTGATCACAGAAGGCACAATGCTGAATCAAGATGGCAAATGCATCCATGAGCATGAGGTGTCATCGAAGATGGCAAGTGTAATGAAGACCTTCAAATATGTCTTTGTCCTTGCGTCAGCCACGGACATTGAAAGGCTTGCCTCCATAAAGGAAGCCGCGAAGAAAGCCAAAAAACCTTTGTGCATTTGGTCTTTGTTCATGAGAAGGACAATGGAGTTCTTTACGGAGCATGAATCTAAATTGTCAAATGGATTATTTGAATTCAAACCTCTATTCTATAGCGAACGGTTGCACACCAAATTAAAGCGCAAGGGATTTGCCATGGTCGCAGGTTCGTCGCAGGTTGAAAAGGTCAGAGAGTTTCTTGGTACGCTCCCACAAGAAGAAACCCTCCTGATATACTCTTCATGGGATGGCTATTACAAGATTCCAGAGCAAGTGAATGCAAATCCCAGGTATAAGGAATTCAGGGAAATGTTCCAAAATGTCGTGGATATTCACACTTCCGGCCATGCCGACAGGCAGACAATCGAGAGTGTGATAAGTTGTGTTGACCCAAAAGAGGTCATCTGCATCCACAAGGATGCAGATGCGAAATTATGAGCATCAAATATTTGTTATCTTATTGTTATCTTGCGTGATACATTGCCACGGACGACGATGTATGTGCCGCGACGTAACAACGCACGTGCTGCAGCATAGGGCTTGCGGGTGAAGAGACTGGTGCCGCTGACGGTAAAGATGTCTACCAGGTCGTTGTCGGCGATGACGGCGTCAATGTCGTTGACTATGGCTGTGACACGCAGTTTGCCGTCGGTGAGCAGGGTGGAACTGTCGAACTCGTATCCCACACCGCCGTCATCCACTTTCACTATGAAGTCGCCTGTGTGTGAGCCGCTGACTTTATAGACGGTGATTTCGCTGCCGACTTCCAAATGTCGTGTCGTGGGTATGGCGACAAGTATGGTGTCGCCGTCATGCTTGAGATTGCCTTTCACCGTGAGGCACGTGTTGCCATTGGCATTCAACTGACAGTGTGTTGTGGCACCTTTCTTCAGAGTGAGGTTCTGCACCGTGGCCGTTCCGGTGATGACACCTGAGGAGTTCACGTTAATAATCCCTGTGGTGACGGCTGCAGACGAAGCATTGCTCAATTCCAGTGTGCCACCATTGACGGTGATTGGCGACGTGCTGCCAGCGTTCTTCAGCGTCAGGCGCCCCTTTCCCTCCTTGAAGACGGAGGCGCCTTTGAAAAGGCCGGAGAACGTCATGTCCTTGTCAAGATATCCGATTCGGTAGGTGGTCTGTCCTTCCAACACGCCATCGGTGGCAGTGCCTTCAATGGCACCGATTTTCAGCGTGGCAGACTGCTGGTTGGCGCTGCCGCCGGAATAGTGGGCGATGTTGGTGGCGGCATCGACCTTCAATGTGGCTTTCGACATGTCGGTGACATTGCTCATCAGGCGCCACTGACTGCCGGATGCTGTAAGAGTGCCTTCGAAGTCCTTGAAGTCAAGGCCGATGTCGCAGCGCACATATTTCGAGACGATGGTCAGCGAGCCCTTTCCTTTCACGCTCCCGTTCAGCTTGCCGCGCGAAGAACCGACAATCTTGTTTGTCGTGCCAGCCGCCACGGTGACGATGTGATTGAAGACGGGCACGGTGGAGGTGCTGTTCACATCCAACTGACGCACCTCACCTCCTGCCAGCAGCATCGGCGAACCGTTACGGCCGAAGGTGGCGTTCCAAGCACCTTGCGCCACCACGCCTTTTTTCACTATCAGGCCAGCGAAGCTGTTGGTGCCACCATAGGTGAAGTTCAGCTGTCCTGCACCGTCTTTTACAAGATATCCCGAACCGCTGACAGCTCCTTTCAGAGAGAGGGAACTGTTGCTTTGCGTGATGCGTATGGTGGCGGTGTCGGTAACGGTGACCTGCCGGTCGGTGCCCATGTTCTCCTTGCTCAGCACCAGTGTGCCGCCGTTGAGCTGCAGGTTGTCCCTGGCAGCAGTAGCAGCACCCAGGGCACTCTTGTTTCCGCCATCAAAGAAGTTGGGCACTGTTAGCGTTCCGCCGTTCACGATGGTTTTTCCCGTGTAGTCGCTGTATTTCATGTTCAGGGTAACATTGGCGTCGCGGTTCACGGTGACACCACCCTCTCCGCTGATGCCACCCTCGCCAGATAGGGTGTAGGTGCCGGAGTCGAAGGTGACGCCGCTGGTGACCATCATTTCATTGACGGTGATATTCTTTTGCAAGCTCTGCTCATTGAACACCACGGCATCGCCAGCCACGAAAGCCGTTGAACCGTTGATATCGAAATTATGCGACTTGTAGTCCCATACATTGCTCTCATAGCCATACCACAGCACATTCTGCTGCGGAGCGCGACTTCCGTTGATGACAAGCACCAGTTTGTTGTCCTTCACGACAAGGTCGTAGTTGATGCCCTCCAACCCACGTGTCTTCAGTTTCGACGGGTCGCAGGTCATCGTGCCGGTGCATGAGGCAATGACATATTCTGCCTCTTCATTGTTTTGCAGGTTCACAGTGATATGGTTGGTGCCTTTGAAAGTCAGGTCTCCCTCAACCTGAAGACTGCCGCATATGGGATATGTGCCATGAGAGTTGCCTATTTCTAATGCCACTACTTCCAGATATACATTGCCTGGCAGTGTGACGCTCTTCTTGGAATAAATAATTCCATCTGGAGCCATGTCGTCTCCTGGCATCAGCCTGCAGCCTTCATGGTTTAATGCTCCCTCAAAGGTGATGGTGTCCTTCAAGGTGACGTTGCCGCTCAAGGTGCCGCGTGCACGCAGTTCCACAGGTCCGGCGATGTCGCCGTTCACCCGCAGCGTTCCCTCGCTGATGATGGTGGGGCCGGTGTGTCGCAGCCAACCGGCAAGATATGCCATGCCCTGCATCGACTTGATGAGCGAGCCGCTGCCTGTTGTGATGATGCCATCAGGTGCCCCCAGGTGCTGGCTCGTTATTTCATAGTCATGGCCTCTTGGGGGCATCAGGTAGATGACAGGTGCATCCATGGGCTTGTCAACCCAAATCTTGGAGTTGTTGTCGCCATGGATGTCGAAGATGATGCTCTTGCCGTCAGCGTAGGGTGCGGCATTCGTCATGTCAAAAGTGGTGAAACCGTCGTCAAGGTTGACGCCTTCGCTTGTTTTCGATGCTGAGCCGCGCTTCCACCTCAGGTCTGCCTGAAACACAGGCGGGAGGGGTGGCATCGGCATGTTGCCACCGAGATAGAATCCGGTGTTGGGATGCTGGTAGTAGCCGCGCGTGGTGCAGTCGCCCCGGTAATGGGAGTCTTGTTGAAGGCAATAGATGCTGTAATTGGTGGGCATGGCAGTGGTGTATCCCACAAGGCCTGTGCAGCTCTCGTCGTTCTGCTTGGCAAGGATGACCTCCTCGCGCCAGTCGCCTATGATGTCGCCCATGAAGGCGGGACGGGTGCCGGTGGCGGCGTGGGTGGCCCAGTTGCTCTCCTGCGAGAACTCCGCCAGACGGTTGCCAAGCACTTTCGACACCATCAGGTTGGTGCCCCAACCGCTGCCGCCGGGGGAATTGAGCCACTCGCGCTGCAGGTCGCCGTCCCACCAACAGCCCTCAAACATCGACCCTGTGCGGGTCTGGCCGGTGCGCTCGCCCTTGCAGTCGTAAACGTAATCATCGACATAGCTCAGTATCTCGTAGCCTTTATGCGAGGCGTCGATGTCGAGACAGGTGCCGCGCCCCACATCGTAAACGCTGGGCAGGTACCACTCCTTGATGCGCTCTGCCGTGCGGGCATCGTAGAGAATCTGTCCGAGCAACGAACTCTGCTGGATGGCATAGACCTCCAGGCCGGGACGGTCGGGGTCGATGTCGGAAAGGACGAAGCGGTCGCCGTGGCCGATGCCGGGACTGGCGAACCATCCCGTGTGGGGATTCACCGAGTAGCCGCCCTGAATCATCTCGTCGGTGCCGTCGCCGTCAACGTCGGCTACGCGCAGCTGGTGGAACTCTGCGGGCCATGGGGTCTTGTCGTTGCGGCTCCAGGTATGTGAGTGGTGCCAGTTTGTCGGACTGCCGCTGCTCCAGTCGTAGTCCCAGGTGAACACATAATTGTGGTGGGTCTTGTTGTTGTCGCGGTCCAGGCACTCCATCACCAGAGAAGGGTGGATGCCGTCGAGATAGCAAATGGCGAAATGGCCGTCCATGGCTGAGTATCCATCGCTCATGTAGTTGGGGCGTGAGGTGCGCGTGTAGTGGTCGCTGCCGTCATGCACCTCGTCGTATTTCAATTCGCTGGCGGCTATCTCCTCTCCTGTCAGGCCATCGATGACGCTGATGTAAAATGGCCTGTTGCGCACCGTTTGCGTGCGGTAGTCTACGATGCCGTCGCCATCCACATCGGGAACATCGCTGCCCATGGCATATTTGCCCCAGGTGTTGTTTCTCTTGTCCCAAAAGCGGGTGCCGTCGCTGCTGCGTACCATCACCTCGCAGCGTCCGTCGCAGTTGATGTCCCATGCTACTACCATGTCGTTCTGGCCGCCACAGATGTTCACATTAGGACCCATGTCCACAGTCCAAAGCAGTTCGCCCGCAAATGTATATGCCTGTATCTTGTGGCTGGTGGTGGCGGTGTTCTCTGTGTTTTCGGCATCATCCGACACGCCGCCGGCAAAGAGGCGGTCCACCACCATCGCATCATACTCTCCATCGCCATCGGTGTCCATAGGCCAGCAGTATTTCGTGCGGTAGTCGTTGCGATGTATCACGTTGTTGTCGAAGTCGATGTTAAACCACACGTTGGGCCAAGGCTGGGATTTATACAAGAAGGGCTTGCTCATGGTGCCCTCCACACCGTCGGGACTGACAGCCGTGACGGCATATTCGGTGTTCGGCGTTAGCGACGACGGCTTGTAGTTGGTCACTTGCAGGGGGGTGGCATTCATCTTCGTGAATTCAGTAGCTCCTGCTGAGCGTTTGTAAACATTGTAGGTGGTGCCTTCGGGCTCCTGTGCCAACTTGCGCCAGGAAATGAGGTAGCCTGTGCCGCCAGATGAGGTGACGCTGCGTCCACCGGAACGATAGACTGCCACTACGCCACGGTCAAGTGGCTGCAGCAGTCGTTGAGCACATATGGAAAGATTGCAAATGACTAAGAGCAGAATTGCTAATGCAATCCGCTTTGATAATCTCAATGCGAAAGTAATAAAAGGTAGCATGGTCGTTATGGTAGTTTGTTCTGGGTGCAAATATAGACAAAACTTTTTATATCTTGCCAAAAAAGGTGTTCTTTTGTATGTTACGAAATGGTTTTAAGTCCTATAATCGATAAGATAAGCGTGGTAAGGAAAAACAACCGCCAGAATGTGGCAGGCTCCTTGAATATGAAAATGCCTATAAGTACCGCTCCAACTGCACCTATGCCAGTCCATACGGGATAAGCTGTACCGATAGGCAACACTTCCGTGGCTTTTGCCAGGAGAATGGCGCTAAGAATATAGAAAACGCCGAAGGCCGTAATCCATGCATACCATTCCATGCCGCTGATTCCTTTGGCTCGTCCAAGGCAATAGGCGAAAGCCACCTCGCAAAGACCGGCCAATATCAAAATAATCCAATGCATGTCGTGAAATCCTTATTTGTCTGTTCTTCAACTATATTTACCCATTAATCCTTTTAAGGACGTTGCGCGTCAGTCTTTTTTTGTTAGTTTTACAAGGAATCCGCCGCCCGAGGCGAGCTTTATCTTCAAATTGTCTTTGGATGTGAGAGTTCTTGTTTCCACATGGTAGTCTTCTGCATTGTGGTTCGCGTTGATGCCGTCAGTGACGATGGTGGCCTGATAGGTGTCGCCGATGGGAAGGAAGTCGAGGGAGAGCATGATTTCCCTCTCGTCCCAGTTTGTCTGGCCGGCCACATGCCAGTCGCTGCCATTGCGTCGGGCACTGACTATATGACTGCCGATGGTTCCCTGAAGTATCCTCGTTTCCTCCCAAGTGTCAGGAATGGATGTTATGATGTTTACGTATTCCGGCTCACGCTCATAGTTCGTTGGTGCATCGCAGAGCATCGTGAAAGGTGAGTCGTGAATCACGTAGCATGCCAACTGATGACAGCGTGTACCCATCGACACGGGGTTCTCATAGCACTCCACCCAGTTGCCCCGTGTGCCGTTGCGCATGGCTCCTGGCGTGAAGTCCACGTTGCCTGCCATCATGCGGATGA
>CAMJLI010000088.1 GCA_946406585.1 uncultured Prevotellaceae bacterium
CTTCTCCGCAGGCGGCTGTGTCAGCATCACGTGGTAGTTTCTTCTCCGTAGGCGACGGCTGTGCCGTCGCAAAGATAGTCCTCCAGCCCCTTCCGCTCACATCACAAAGCAGGCCCTTCTCCGTAGGCGGCGGCTGTGCCGTCGCAAAGTTTCTCCTCCCCTAAGATCACAGTGCAAACTCAGCAGTAATGCCCCACTTGATCATATTGCCGGTGCTCGATTTCTCCATCGACTTGTACCAGTCGGCATGCAAACGGGTGTAATGCTTGCCCACCGGCATCTGAACGCCGGCGCCGAGATACACGCCAAAGAATGCCGTGTTTTCCCATTCTAAGTCCACTATCTTTTTAGAAGTATAGTACCTGTATTCCTTGTTCCCTAAATGCAGCACGTAGTATCCGCCTCCACGTACAAGAGGCTGGATGCGCCCTTTGCCAAAGCGCTTCACTATACCTAAAGTGGCTGTCACCCTGCTCCTTTCATATACAGTATGAGAAGGCTCAACACCTCCACGAACCACAACATCATGCTCGAATTTCGTTTTTGGAGTATACGAAATGCCAATTTCCATGCTGCCGCCCTTCATCACTCGGTCTATCTCTGTCTCTACGCCAATTCCGAATTCGAATGCACCGCCATGGTAACTCTCGTCCGGCAAGTTTTGATTTACGGTCCTCTCCGAAGCATAGTAGGCAAAACCCGCGAATGCCTTGAAATGCGTTTTCGACCTGTCGGTTTTCTCGTTGTATTCATACACCACACACGAACTGCCGTCGGTACATACGTCGTTGTGATAGTCGCGTACAACCTGTACAAGTTGTTTCCTCGTCATGTCGCTCCCGGTCATTTCTGCCGCGGCTTTCCATGAGTCCTGCAGCAGTATCTTCACTTTGCCGTATTGTTCCTTCTTCTCTTCCAGTTTGTCCTTTTCATTTTGCAGGGTTGATGAAGACAGGAATGCCCTGTTGGTCAGTTGCGCCATCTCACCGTCCTCACGCTCAAAGAAAAAGTATTCGTTGCGGTCGTATGCCACACAATATAGGTTCATCTTGCCTTGAACCATGAATTCTGCGAAATACAATTGCGGGTCGCCAAAGAGAGACAGTCGGCGGGTGACAAAATATTTCCCGTTGTTGTCGAACCTGAAACCCTCTATGTCGCCTGGCTTGTATGTGGTACTCACGTTTCCTCCATTGGCCCAGAACACACATTGTTTTGAAAGGCTTTCGTTGGTACGGAAGTCGATGTTGCCTCTTACGGTATCACCGTTGTTGGTGATGATGTATCCTGGTTGGGGATTTGTCTGGGCTATTGTCGCTGTGGCAAACACCGCCAACAAGCCGAGAAGAATCATCTTTTTCATTGTTCTGTCAGTTTTATAGTATATAATACAGTCGGTTTTATTCTATTGTGTTTTTTTCAGCACCAGTTTGCGGGCAAAGATCTCTCCCATTTTCTTCTCAAACTGATAATATTTCTCTGCGGTGTCGGGATATGTGCCGCGGCGGATGAAATAGTCGTTGGTAATGGTGATGGTGCTTTTGTCCACAGAAACGGAAGAGGAGAAATCAACGAAAGGCAATGACGTGGATGTGCTCTCAGGAACACTCTCCACGGTGTAGCCCTCGGGAATGGTGAACACGATGGTTTCTGTGTTTCGTGAACCATGGGCAACATACAATTCGCTGGCAAGGTGGCTGTCGGAAGCGGGCGTGAAGTTCTTGTGCAGCAGATTGGTAGGCACGAAGATGCGCGAACCGGTAACACTGGCATACTTCAGACTGTGGGCCGTGAGGTGGTATTTGAGAGATGGCGTGCCGTAAGGCTGCGAGGCATCGTCGACGGCTACGGACTGAATCTCGGCCTGTGGCAAATGATAGATGGAGAACATCACCTTCCGAAGGTCGTTGTCGTCGAGCGTGGCAATGGATTTCATCCCCACATAGCGATGGTAACGGAAGTCCTCGTCGATGGTGATGTCGGCAGACCCATCGGCCGCCAGGGCTACACGTGCTTCTGTCGTGTTGACATTGAACGAGTCGGGATATTCGGGCAGCGTCACCAACTTCCCTCCTTGGGCGGAAATCTCCAGGGCCTCATGCCCGGAAATGTCGTCGTGCACATAACCGAGAGGCAACTGGGGGTTGGTGCACTCCAGCCACAGGGTGTCGGTAGACAAAGGCACCTCGAGAATCATGTGGTTCATCTGCTGGAAATTGGGGAAGTCGGGAAGCAACTTCTCTTCCCTCGTGCTGATGGCGACACAATGGCTTGGGATGCCTGCTTCGGCAAGAAGGGCCATCATGTAGTTGCTCAACGCCTTGCAGTCGCCGAAGCCTTGGCGCCAGACCTCGGAAGCAGTCATGGGCTGGTAGCCGCCGATTCCAAGTTGGATGCTCACATACCTCGTGCTCTCTTCGAGAAACTTGTAGAGGGCAGCCACCTTCTCCTTGTCTGAGGCGCAGCCGGCTGTGAGTTGGCGCACCTTTGCCTTGGCTTCTTCTGGCAACACGCCGCGGTCGGAGAAAAGCGACTGTTCCCATGTCCCCAGGTCTTTCCACGACAAAAGGCTTCCTGTAGTGTTGAAATACGTGAATCGTGTCGGCGCGAAATACACTTTGGGGGCGATTTCACTTAACGGGAGTCCGTATTTCGAGTTCCATACCGCCTTGATGCTGTCGAGTTGGAAGTGCAGGCTGGTCTTGCCGTCACGGCTGGTCTTCGATGGAGCGACCGATGAGTGGACCACTTTGTAGCGTAAGGGGTAGTCGGAGGGGTAAGTGATGTCGTAGGTGGCTTTCTCCACCTCGGTATTGTAACTGTCGAGGGGGGCGAAGATAGGGAAAGAGACATTGTTGCGCTTGAAGTTGACTTTCAGGTCGCACACCGCCACAATAGGATAGGATGGTGGGGTCACGTCGAGATACAGCATGTAGCCGTCGGCTGCCAGACCCTCGGAGAATTCGGTTCGCGTCAGGTCTTTCTGCTTGAATGTGCGGAGCAAATGGCCCGATGCGTCAGAGAGCGTGAGTTGGAACTTCTCCAAAGACATGTCGTTGCTCATATAGATGGAGAAATTGGCATGATGCGCTCCGTTGGCATTCTTGATGAGCACAGCACGGTGCTTCGCAAACGAGAATGCCACCTCGCTGGTGATGTCCACTGTGTTGCTTTCCTCCTGCACTATGGCATTGGTGCTCTGGCTATGCATGGGCGTCGCCCATAACGCAGAAACCAACAGGGTCAGTATCAGTACTTTTCGTGTAAACAACATGTCAACTCTTCTTGAGTACCACCATCTCGTTGTTCTTCTCCACTATGGAGTCATATATCTGTCGGAGAATGTCGTACTCTTCTGGCAAGAACAGGGTCTTGTTCACAGAGAAACGGCATTGCATAACCAGTTTTTCTCCTTGTAAGACATAATTCACACGCAGACTGAGCATCTTGTCGTCGGTGGTGAGGCTGACGGGCTGGGGCATCTCTTCCACCTCATAGCCCTCGGGCAGACTCAGTGTCGTGACCATGCTCACCGAATACTTGTATGGGTATTCCACAGGAAGGATGCGGGTGACAGCCTTGAACGGCGACTCGCTCATCATCGGGATGACAAAGGGATTGACATAGATGTGGGTGCCGTCGGCTTCTACTTTCTTGGTAAAGGAAATCCGCTCCGTGGCCATGGGGAGGAATGCCTCACGGTTGTCGATGGCGTATTCGGTAATGGTGATGCCGTCGCGCTCAGCCATTTTGTTGACATACGACAGGCTGTCGTCGGCTTCTCGGAAGTCGCTTTTCAGCGATGCCGAGAGGTTGCCCTTCATCTGTGAGTTGCAGGTGCCCTTGATGTTGCCTTCGGCATCAAGCGTGCTTTCTACGATGACATTGGCCTTGGAGGCCTCGAGCGTCTGAAGGTTGAGCCAGTTGCCCTTGCCGTCGTCGGAGAGCAGGAGGGCTTGTTCGGTAAGAAGCAACGGTGGGAGCACGTCGACATATCCGTCCTCGGCAGAGGCATCTATGAAATGGACACTCTGCCCGTCGACTACTCCAACAACAAGCGTGTTGAGATGGTTCAACGATGGATGGGAAAAGGGCAGACGACCCTTTGTGCGACGGCTCATCACCACGGGGCGGGCATCGAGACCTGCCTCACGATAGGCGCTGAGAAGGATGAAGTTGAGGTCGGCATTGCTGCCGGTGCCGTCTTTGATGGTTTTCGATGCCGACTCAGCGAAAAGCCTGTAGTCGCCATTCCATTTCAGGCGGCTTTTCAAGGCGGTGTAGATGGCTGCCATCTTCTTCACCACATCGGTCTCTTTTTCCGCTCCGCTCGATGCCACAAGGTCCTTGATGGGACAAGCGCGCTTGATACGCTTGCCGAAGTCTTCATCGGCCATGAGGAGCCGACCGATTTCCTCCCATGAGGTGGTGTAGTCTTTGTAGAGCGCGCCTGGCACTTCCAGACCACGCAGTTCGGCAGATACTTTCTTGCAATAGTCGAGAGGACAGAAAACATAGGAGTCCGACTTCATCGCAGGGAGATCGCGGCCTATAAACTCATATCTCGTGCCAGTGCAGGTAAGTGCGTCGCCGTTGCCATCTACAAAGCGAAGGCTTTCTTCCTCTATCTTGTTCTCGGTGGCCACAATGCCGCTTTCGTCGATGTTGAATCTGAAATACTCGGGAATGAGCAGGTTGTAGTAGGTGTAGGCCACGGGGATTTCTGTCTGAGCCACCCATGTGTCGATGTAGAAATAGTAGTTGCTCTCTTTCTTGTATTGGTATTCCACCACGGTGCCTTCTTTCGCTTGGGGAATGGAGAATTTCATGAGCATGTGACTCTTGTCTATCCTCTCACGCGAAATGTTGTTGTTCTCCATCTTCGTCTTCACCGTCTTGCCGTTCTCCATGTTGTAAGACCATGCTTTCAAGCCACTGATGGTCTCTTGCATCGACTTGTCCTGCGGATTGTCGATATAGGGTATTTCTACATCGGCATATTCCTTGCCTTCGGGCTTGAGAATCTTGATGCGTGTCTTCACCTCCGTATATAACTTGAAGTCTCCAGCCAGAATGTCATACCATACGCGCGTGCTCTGGTAGAGGATGACGGCTGGTGCCGACTCATCAGGAGCATAGGTCGTCATGGTCAGTTCCTCATTGGAGGGACTCCCGAATTTGAAATTGGGGTTTTGCGCCATGAGAACCGTTGAAAAGGCCATGCCCAAAACAAGTAGCATTAGGCTGCGTTTCTGTGTATTAGTCTTCATTTTCATTTATTTTTGTATGTTATAATTCAGGTTTGTATAGTAATGGTCCACAAAAATAGATTTTTATGTCAATATAACGAAGATTGTAACCGAATATTTTGCAATCGGTCTCGTAATCGCAATTATTCTGCCTTCCACTCCCCGTCAACATAAGTGATTCTGGGCGTCTCGGCAACCACACGGTCTTGAGAGCACTTGGCAAATGCCTTCCAGTAATCTCCCTCGGATGGAACCTGCGAGGGGCTTAATTCCCAAATAAAATCGCCTATATAGTGTGAGCCACCTTTACTAATTTCTTTACCTTCCTTGTTGAAATATTGATAAGCGACACCTACAGTATGAAGAGTAGCGTCCATTTCCTCTAAATCATGAACTTTCACCAGCAACTTGTTGTTCTCTCCCCGACCGATAAATTCAATATTTACTCCTGAAGTCGTAAAAGACTTGGTTTGCTTGGAATATATTCCTGTATTTTTCTTATTGTAAAGCAAAGTATAGTAATAGGTACGAGAGGGCTCCAATCCGAACACACGAAAACCGTCCTCCTCCTCCGACATAGTATAACACAGTATCATATAAGAAGACATAATGAATTTGTCTTCAATGTTTACTTCCAACTCAATATGACGGTATCTGTATTTTTTATCGAACGGCAAAAAGGCTGTTGTGCTTTTTATGTCCTGCATAGAAGGAAGATTATCTATCGCCTGAATCAATGCATCTTCATATTCATTTTCATCATCCTTACATGATACAAAAGTCTGTCCAAGGAGGATGAGGAAAAGAATGAAGATACAAGTGTTTTCTGTTTTTTTCATGTTCCTAAGTTTTTATAGTTGTTTGAAAATCACGTATGTGTTTTGTATTTGACTCAACTTTATTCGCATATCTCATCAATAGGCAGTCGCAAATAAGGTAGAATTAGTGATAAAGAGCATTCATCCCATGCCCTATGATTCACTTTTACTTCTTCCTAACCCTCCTGTAGTTGCCCCTGCGAAACTTGCATTACTTTCTTCTTCTTTCGTTCCATATTGTTCCTAATTATTGGGATTCGCTGGACAGCAGTCAGTAGAACTTCGCTGACTTTCATTCCATGTCCCATGTCAGCGTATAATGGATTACATCTACGGTGCCATCTGCAAACTCACGGGTCTTTTCACACGACACCACATGACGGTCTTTTATCGTGTAGTCATAGGTCTCTTTGTATAATAGGTTCAGTGTGTTACTGATCACTCCGCCTTTTGGCTTAGTGTCGGTGATGTAGAAAGTATGTGTGAGTGGCAGGTTTCTTGACCTCTCGCCAAATAGCCCCATAACATATAATTCTTTTTCGAACGATGGCGGGATTGGCGAGAATTGATAGGCCGCATACGAGGCAGGAATCGATGTGTAAGTGTAGAATTCGCTCTCACCAATACCAACTATATTGTCATTCTCCCATTTTATTTCGGTGGGTGGCGACATGGCTGAGGCCCATGCCTCCAGGCGGTTGTTCTTATAGATATAAGATGCAGCCGGAGTGTTTTTGTCGTATGGGTAAGGGTCGGGATAATACATCCAGTTTTCAATCCTATTGTCTTTTACAGAATAGGCTATCTGATAATTCTCATAATTGCAGTAGATGGTGTCATTCTGATATACAAATCTCTTCCAGCCTAAGGAGGAGTTTTGTACGCGGTCGATACGCCCTTTTGCGTCGTATGTGTATTTCTCCCAGTGGGTATTGTCGTTCATACTGTAGGATATGCCCAGCAATCTCGATGTTGAAGAACTTTCATCATCCATCTCTTTTTCCGAACAACTTGCAAGTGTCTGTGAGCCAAGAATCAACCAAAGATATAATATCTTTTTCATCATGTTCCTAAGTTTTTATAGTTGTTTGAAAGTCTACGTGTATTATTATGGTTCTGTCGGCAAATAAATGAAAATTTACACCAATATCCCTGCTTTGCTTTTTGTTACTTTACAACGACTTTCTTTGTAGTGCCGTCACTCATCTTGACAACGATAACACCTCTATCAGACTGACTTATGCAGCGGCCATTTAGGTCGTAGCATTCTGTGATTGTTGGCTGTTGTGCAACTGTTGGGGTTGTGATTCCTGTTGGTGTCGGATCGCTGTCTGTCAGTGCCACGATGTTAGGAAATTCATTCCATTGTTCCGCATTGCTGAAAGCATCTACAGAACTGGCGGGCACATGTAGTGTTGCCTTGCGGTAAGTATCTTGAAAGATGCCACTGCCTATTTCTGGCAATTGTTCTGCATAGCAGTACATGTCTGTCAAACCGCAACGTATGAAAGCATAATCATCGATGGTTGTGATGGTGCTGGGTAAGATAATGGTGGCAAGTTTGCTGCAATCACCGAAAACATATTTCCCAATGCTTGTCACACCGTTGGGAATACATATAGACGAAAGATTGATGCATTGATTGAAGGCACCGTCTTCTATATTAGTCACACTACTGGGAATGCTGATGGAAGTTAAGGTAGTGCAAGCCCAGAATGCATCATTTCCGATGCATGTCACACTGTTTGGAATAACCGTTTTCTGGCATCCCAAAATGATGGTGTTGTCCGCAGTCTCAATGATTGCGTTACAGTCTTCACGAGAGTCATACACCGCATTTCCGCTTTCCACTTGAATAGAAGTCAAACCGGAGCAGCCAGTAAAAGCCCGAT
>CAMJLI010000089.1 GCA_946406585.1 uncultured Prevotellaceae bacterium
GATCCTGGCACAGATGTTGGTGGCGGCTTGAACATTCAAGGCGGAACCCTCGTAAATCCTCAATTACCTTAATTGACCATTGCTTTTGGAAAGAGTTTAAAGGCTTTAAGGTCTTTAAGGTCATTATTGCAAAAAAATGCTAAAAAACCGCAAGGCACAAATGCATTATCACAAAAATATTTGTCCTTGGGAAAACTTTTATGGCAAAAATAGGTTATTTGATTTTTTTTTCATAATTTTGCACCTTGATTATAGCCTTTTGTTATCAACATTGCTGGCATGATGACTGTATGGTGACAATTTGCTTTAATTTGTTGACAAAATAAGAAAGAAGGTTGCTTTAATATTTATAGCATAAAAAGAATCAATGAATTATCAAAAAATCCTAACCCTGTTTGCCATGATTGGCTTTTTCAGCCAAATGGCGGCAAAGTCTATCAACGTTTACGACATTAGCATTTGTCCGGGAGAAACACGCGAGTTTTTCATCTATATGAATACCACGCGCACCAATCTCGTTTCTTTCCAGATTGACTTGAAACTCCCCAAAGGATTGAAAGTGAATGTGGATAGTTGCAAGTTGCCAAGTAGAATCCTTGACAGTGAGCAGCAATTGTATGTTGGGTGCTTGGACGAGACAAACAACATTTTCAGGTTGGTTTCCACATCCTACAACCTGATACCATTCACAAGGGAAGACGCACCACTGGTGACAGTGTCGATAACAGCAAGCAATGACTTTGAAGGGGGAACCATCAGCCTGCAAGACATGTTTACTGTAAATTCAGAAGCTGGTGCTGTAAGTTGGATTTCAGGCGAATTATATGTGAAATCTACCCCATACCTCAAATATGATGTAGACCGTGATGGAGAAGTCACCATCAGAGACTGCATGCAAATCGTTAATTATGTTTTGGCAATAGAGCCACTCTTTTCCAGCAACTACGATGTAAATGGAGATAATCGCATAGACGTGACCGACGTGCAGCAGATTGCTCTTAAAATACTCAAAGGTGGACAATAATAGAAACAAATATAAACATAAAAAACAAAACCATTATGAAAAAATTTTATCTTGGACTTGTAATGCTTCTGACAGCAGTCTGTTCATATGCATTTGAGCAAGACAATGTCACGCTGACCGTTTATTCTTCTTATGAAGACGAGGAATTTGATGGAGAGATGAAACTCACAGAAATTAATCCTGGCGGTGAAGCATACGTAGTGTGTACACTCGACAACCAAAGCGACTCTACTTATCATGCTTTCGAGCTTTTGGTCTCCTTGCCAGAAGGTTTCGCACTTGAGCAGATTTATGATGAGGACGAAGAGGAATATTTCAATACCCGTCCCTTGAATGAATTGTCGCGTTCTGCACGTTGGACCATGAAGGACAATTATTACGAGGCCACCAACACCTTGAAACTTGTGCTCTTCACCGCCAACCCAGACAAGTATGAATTCCCTGCCAAGAGTGGCAAGTATGCAGGTCAGGAGCTTTTCTATTTCAAAGTAAAGGCAAAAGGCAATGTAGTGCCAAGCTTCGCACCACTGTCAGTGACAAAGGCCATCTTCTCCAAGTCAGTGTTTACAGGTGAAGTGGACGAGGAGGGAAAGCCCGTCGTGGTCAATGAGGGACACTATTTCCCCAATTTCTACATCCTTGACTACCGCATGGATCAGGTAGGATACTCCACACTATGCTATAACGCCGACATCGACTTTTCAGAGGGTCCCCTGAAGGCCAACATTGCAAAGAATGGCAAAAATGGCTATGCATATCTCACACCTATCGACATCGTGCCTGCTGGCACACCGGTAGTGCTGACCGGCGACGCTGGTTCTTACCTGCTCACTCCCAAGTATGGCGAATTCGAAGCAGACCCATCGATTGAAACCAACGAGTTGTTTGGCACTCCTGAAGCAGCTTACCCTGTAGAAGGAAACAACATCTTTGCTCTGGCTTCAAAGACCGAGGGCGTTGGATTCTATCGTTGTGCCCAGGGTGTGGTGATACCACGTTACAAAGCATACATGGAAGGCTCGTCTGCTGCAGATTCAATGCTCTTCGAAGAGACCACCGGCATACAGCAGGTTAAGGCAAACGTGGCTGGCAACGATGTGTTTACCATCTCAGGTGTGAAGGTGAACAACACACAGCGCAAGGGCATCTATGTAACTAATGGCAAGAAAGTTGTGGTGAAATAAACTTGCAAGCCATACTTCAACACCCTCCCGGGGCAATCGTGCAATGGCATCATGGTCCGGGGAGGGTGTATGAAACAATTTCTGTACACCTTATTTATATTATAAAGCATATTGTTTCTTTCTTTTCTTTTTATATGCTTGAATAAGGAAAGCAGGTCATAGGAAATGTAGTTTAGTTTTTCAATAACAAAAAATAACATGAGACATTTAAGATTACTGCTAACTTTCATGTCAGTCTGCATGGTGACAATGGCCTCTGCTGTCACATTCATTGTTGATGGTATCAGGTATGAAGTGTCAAGCACTGCTGAACAGACCGTCACTGTCATTGGCTGGGATGAACATTATTTTAGCGACATCTCCAATCCTAACAACCCCAATGTGGGTACAGGTGAGGCAGATGCTGACGGTCCAACAAACCTTGTTCTGGCTTGGCGTGTCCTTTACAACGGCCTTTATTACAAGGTAACTGCTATTAGTGATGAGGCTTTCTCCGACTGCCTTTCGCTAAAGTCAATAACAATACCTAATTCCGTGACTTCCATTGGTGAGTATGCTTTCCAAGGATGCACCAACCTGGTAGAAGTTAAGGTTCAGTGGACTATTCCTATTGAAATCGACCCAAATGTGTTCGAGGACGTAAATACTGCAGCTGCCACCCTTTATGTGCTTAGTGGCTACAAGGGCACATACCAGGCTGCTGAAGTGTGGCAAGACTTCGGAAATGTCGTAGAATATGCCGATATAGACATCAACATGATGTTCAAGGATGAACACGTGAAAGAAATTTGCGTTTCAAACTGGGATACAAATGGTGATGGAGAACTTTCTTATCGAGAGGCAATGGCTGTGGCTGACTTGGGAGCCGCTTTCGTGAGTGACACACAGATTACAAGTTTCACGGAGTTGAGGTCCTTCAATGGTGTAAAGGCAATCGCAGGCTCCACTTTCAAGGGATGTACCAATCTGAAGGAGATCAGCCTGGGCAAGAATATTGCCACCATTGGTGCAAGCGCATTCAGCGGTTGCGTTTCTCTGGAGACTGTCAATTTGCAGAACTCGCTCACCACAGTGGGCAACAAGGCATTTGAGGGTTGTGCAAAGTTGGTGAATATCGATTTCGAGCCAATTTTCAAACTCACCACCATTGGTGCTCATGCTTTTGATGGATGCTCCAGCATACAATCTTTTGTTTTTGGAGACAATTTGTCCACCATTGGTGTGGGAGCTTTTGCCAACTGCTCCGGACTGCTGAGGTTCTATGTGTTTAGCGGCAACCCCAATTTCGCACATACTTCCGACCGCTTGTATTTGACAAACAAGAGCAAGACCGTGATCTTGGCTTACGCTTCGGGAGCTACCACCGCTTCGCCCACCCTCCCATCTACAGCAACAGAGGTGGCCACATATGCTTTTGCCGGTGCCAAAAACATTACATCAATCAATTTCAGCAATGTGCAGAAAATTGGCGACTATGCATTCCAAGGATGTTCCAAGCTTTATACAATCCTCTTGCCCAGCACCGTCAACAGCATTGGTGGAAAGGCATTCGATGGCGTGGCAAAAGCTGTAAGGGCACAAGTGGAATGGGAAACACCACTGGCAATCAATGATGGTACTTTCAGCAACTTCGAGCCAGTAGAGGCAGGTGGTCTGAAAGGTCGTCTTTTTGTGCCTCAAGGAACAAAAGATGCATATAGCGAAGCTCCAGGCTGGAGATGGTTCAATTTCATCGAAGAAGGAACAATTGGCGACTATGCCCAAAAGATAATCAACTTCGCAAGCCCCAAGACCGGAGCCGTGTGTGTGGAGGCTTTCGATGCTGACAATGATGGCTATCTCACCATCGACGAGGCAGCAGCCATCACTTCCGTGGGAACAATATTCATGGGTGCCGACCTGGGTTCGTTCGACGAATTCAAGTACTTCACTGGTCTGACAGCCATCGACGCCGAGGCTTTCAGCGGCAGTACGCTCACCAGCATCACAATGCCCGAAGGCATCAAGACCATTGGCGACAATGCATTTGCATATTGCGCAAACATCACAACCATCAGCATCCCGGCATCAGTGGAGGCTATTGGTAATGGAGTTTTCAAGTCATGCTCCTCTCTCAAGTCCATCGATGTGGCAGAGAACAACGCCAATTATTCAAGTTCCAATGGCGTGCTGTTCAGCAAAGACCGTACGCTCCTGCTGCAATTCCCAGCTAAGAATTCGCTTACATCCATTGCAATACCAGAAGGAGTTGTCACCATAGCACCAGAGGCTTTCATGGGCGCAACATCACTCAAGTCTGTAAACATCGCTTCCACCATCCAGGAAATAGGAGAGGGTGCTTTTGCCGATTGTACATCACTCAAGACCGTGAAGGTGGCTTGGGCAACACCACTTGAGGTGCCAGCCAACATCTTCCAGGGTGTGGATGTGGCAACTGCCACACTCAACGTTCCAACAGGTGTGGACAACCTATACAGGCAGGCCAATGTTTGGAAAGACTTTGGAACAATTAGCGCATACAAGCTCTTCTTGACATTCGCTGATCCTAATGTGGAGGCTGTTTGTTTGGAGAACTTTGACACCAATAATGATGGCAAGATCACTCCAGAAGAGGCAACTGCCGTGAAGAACATCGGCGATGCTTTCAAAGGAAATACTGACATTGTGACGTTCCAAGAATTCAGCGAGTTCACAGGCATCACATCCATTCCCGACAGTGCTTTCTATGGATGTTCTTCACTTATCTCCATCAATTTGCCTTATGGTGTGACCTCCATTGGCAAGAGTGCTTTCGAGGGCTGTTCATCTATTGATATGGCATTGGTAGGCAGCGTGAAGACCATCAAGGAGAAGGCCTTCTACGGATGTAGCTCCATCAAGGAGATGTACATATCGACTGAAGTGACTGAAATCGGTGACGGTGCTTTCGCCAATTGTACTTCCATGACTTCCATTGCTGTCAGCAACAAGAACCCGAATTATTGCAGTGTAAGTTACATACTTTTCACAAAAGACTCCACTACTGTAGTTGCTTTCCCGGCAGGAAAGAACATGACCAACTTCTTTGTTGAGAAAGACGTGTTCAAGCACATCGCTCCATACGCTTTCAGTGGCGCTGTCAAGTTGAAGACTGTGAATTTCGCCAATGTAGAGACTATTGGTGATTATGCTTTCGAGCAGTGCAACTCCATCTTGGCCATCAACATTGGAAACAAGGTGAAGAGCATTGGCAAGGGTGCTTTCAGCAACTGCCAGAACCTACAGGACATCGCCATCCCGGCAAATGTGCAGACTATCGGTGAAAAAGCATTCGAAGGCATGCCTGCTGGAGTAAGATGCGAGGTGGAATGGTCCAATCCTTTGATCATTCCTGCAAATACATTCTCCAACTTCGAGACTTTGGCAGAAAACCAGTTGAGAGGACTCCTCTTTGTTCCTGAAGGCACAAGAAACCTCTATGCAAATGCTGCAGGCTGGGACTTCTTCTCAATAGTTTATGAGGGTGACAAGGATGACTATTTCGCTACAATCATTTCATTTGCCGACTCGAAAGTGAGACAACTTGCCGTAGAGGCATGGGATACTGATGGCGACAGCCAGATAAGTTATGACGAAGCTGCTGCTGTAACTTCTCTCGGTACAGTGTTCACTGGAAACAAGTTGAGCACATTCAACGAACTCAAGTGGTTCACTGGCCTTACAGAAATTTCTGACAGTGCGTTCAAGAATACAAATCTTCAGGCCATCACAATGCCAGAAGGCATCACTCGCATTGGCGTGTCTGCTTTCCAGAATACAGCCATTAGCAAGTGGAACACATTGCCCAACCTCGTGGAGATTGCCGACAGTGCATTCGCATACAATAGCGGATTTACGGCAGTCACCATTTCTGCAAACCTCCAGACTCTTGGTGTGGGAGCATTCAAGGGATGTCCTAAACTCACCTCTATTGGTGTTCAGGCCGACAACCCCAACTATTCTGCTACAGGTGGAGTGCTCTACAACAAGGCTGGCGATGTATTGCTCCAATTCCCTGCAGCCAAGGTGGTGAATGGCACATATACCATACCTGCCAAGGTGACTGCAATCGGAGAGGACGCATTCCTGTTCAACAAACACCTCACGGCACTTGTCATTCCAGAAGCCATCACATCCATTGGCGAGAACGCATTCCGTGGCTGCAACGCCATCGACTCCGTAGTAGTGGAATGGCACACTCCACTCGCAGTGCCAGCAAACATCTTCGAAGGTGTTGACGTGGCTAATGCTGTGCTTTCAGTGCCAAAGACCACAGATGCAGCCTATGGTGCAGCAAATGTGTGGAAGGACTTTGGTAGAATGTCGATTTATCTCGACGATGTGGCAACAATCGACTTTGAGGATGAAAACGTGAAAGAACTCTGTGTTGACAACTGGGACACCAACTATGATGGTGAACTGACTGTGGCAGAGGCCAAGGCTGTAACATCACTTGGCACCGTCTTCGCACTCAATGCAGATGCAGGCATCACCAAGTTCAACGAACTGAAGTATTTCACAGGAGTGACAAGCATTCCTTCCAATTCGTTCAAGAATTGTAGCGCTCTTGAGGAAATCACTCTTCCTGCCACTATCCGTGAGATAGCATATGCAGCATTTGATGGTTGTGCAAGCCTCAAGGTGTTCAACCTGCCGGCATCGGTAACCACCATTGGCAACGCACCATTCACCAACTGTACTTCTTTGGAGAAGTTCACTGTAGATGCTGCCAACACACGCTTCGTCGCTGTCGACGGTGTGCTGTTCAACATCAACAAGACCATACTTGTGGCCTATCCTGGTGGCAAGGGTGGCTCATACAAGATGCCTGAGAGCGTGACGGAAATCCGTCAGTATGCATTCGCAGGAGCACACAACGTGACCGACGTGCATATGCCAAACACTGTGACATCCATTCCTGTGGGAGCATTCCAGAATTGTACAGCCCTCACCTACGTGAACGTGTCGGAAGATGTCCAGACCATCGGACGACTTGCATTTGATAATTGCACCAGCCTCACTGCTTTCAAGGTGGCTTGGGAATCACCACTTGAGGTCTTGCCCGAAGTGTTCCGCAACACCAACATTGCCAATGCACGCCTCTATGTGCCAGCTGGTACGAAGTATGATTATGAGAACGCCAGCACCTGGAACAGCTTCAATAAGATATTGGAGTATCCTAACTGTGACGTCAATGCAGACGGATATGCAGACATGCTCGATGCTGTGGATATCTTGAAGTATGTCATCAACACCCCGGCAGAAAGCTTCGACCAGTATCTTGCCGACTTTGACGAGGACGAGGATATCACAACTGCTGATGCTGTGCTGCTCATCCGCAAGATTGCCGACGGTGTCGCTGCTCCAAACCTCCAGGCTCCTGCACATCATCAGGATATAGAGGAAATGGTGACGCTGACAAAGGACATCAACAATGTCATCTCATTCGGAGTCAACAGCAATGTCAGGTTCACTGCATTCCAGTTCGACCTTACCCTGCCTGAAATGTCTGATGTGGAACTCGCACAACTCACAAAGCGTGCTTCCAAGACACACCAGATGCTCTATAACAAGGTTGGTGAAAATACCTACCGCTTCGTTGCTATCTCAATGTCCAACACACTCTTCAGTGGATTCGAAGGTTCCATAGTGAACATCAAGGCCGGCAACCCCGACAATGATGACATCGTGGCAAGCAACATCAAGATGGTGGCTGCCG
>CAMJLI010000090.1 GCA_946406585.1 uncultured Prevotellaceae bacterium
AAGCTCTTTGGGTATCAGTTAGTTGTTCTCGGGGCGCAGCTTGCGGACGGTCTCACCGGCTCTCCACATTTCCATGTTGCGCATGGCTTCGAGTTCCTTTTCGAGGCCTGCACGATAATCCTCCTTTGAATTGGAGTCGATGGATATCTGAGCCTCCTTGCCTGTCTGCACTGAGAGATATAGCCATTCCATCACCGGCTTGATGGCCTGCTTGAACCGTGGTGCCCAGTCGAGAGCTCCACGCTGTGCTGTAGTAGAACAGTTGGCATACATCCAGTCCATGCCTTTCTGTCCGAAGAGCGGGCCAAGACTTTGTGTGAGTTCCTCCACTGTTTCGTTGAAAGCCTCTGATGGTGAGTGTCCATGCTCACGCAGCACCTCATATTGTGCTTCGAGAAGTCCCTCGATGGCACCCATGAGCGAGCCACGCTCTCCAGTGAGGTCGGAAGTAGCCTCACGCTCGAAAGTGGTCTTGAAGAGATATCCGGCACCTATGCCGATGCCGAAAGCGATGGTGCGTTCTTCAGCCTTACCAGTAGCATCTTGATAGACAGCATAGGAGCAGTTGAGTCCACGACCTTCGAGGAACATGGTGCGCAGCGAAGTACCGGAGCCCTTGGGAGCCACGAGAATGACATCCACATCCTCTGGTGGCACGACACCAGTGCGGTCGCTCCAATTGATGGCGAAACCATGAGAATAATATAGAGCCTTGCCAGGAGTGAGATGTGGCTTGATTTTCGGCCAAGCCTGAATTTGTCCTGCATCAGAAAGGAGCATGCACACGATGGTACCTTTCTCTGCGGCCTCCTCTATAGAGAACAGAGTCTTTCCAGGCACCCATCCATCAGCCACAGCCTTCTCGTATGTTTTGCCGGGACGCTGTCCCACGATTACATTGAAACCATTGTCGCGCAGGTTGCAAGCCTGGCCAGGTCCCTGAATGCCATAGCCAATGACGGCTATAGTCTCATCTTTAAGTACTTCACGTGCTTTCTCCAAAGAGAACTCCTTGCTGGTGACCACAGTTTCTATCACGCCACCAAAATTCATTTCTGCCATAAATGTTTTTTTATAAACAAACAGGCGACAAGCAGCCAAAACCTTCGGCCCCTTTCCTGCCTGCTTGATGTTGATGATATAATGTTGTTGTAAATTGTCGTAAAAAACGCCGCAAAGTTACGAATTAAAAGCGAAACAGCCAAAAATACTTTCAATCTTGTCAGAATTTGACAAGAGTTCTGCATATTTCCACCTCATCCAGCTCATCCTGTCCCAGCCGGCACAAACGGAATAGCCAGGTGTCGTCCTCCGCTTTCTCTTTATAAACCTTCACCGTGTCGCCACAATGCGCCTCTGCCACATATGCTATCTCCACTCTTTTTACAGGATGGCTATTGTGCCAATCGAGTTCGAAGAGGTCGAGCACATGTTCAATATACTTGACGCTATTTAGATGTCCGTTGATGTCGATGTCGGTGTATTTCACCATAAAAGAGCCAGCCAATTGAGCCTCATCACCGACATTCACCCTTGAACCTTTGGCGATGGGGCATTCCTTGCCCTTTTCCACGTAGCCGGCCAAAGTGCCATCGTTGATGTCGAGGAGATTTGCCGGCTGCCTTGTCTCAGTATCAATCATCGCCCAGACAGAGCGTCCGTAGCCATAAACCTTCCCGTTGTCGGAGTCCACCACCTTGAAGTTACGGTTGGTGAAGAATCTCATGGCGCTCTCCACCCATGTCTCCACGTTGAACTTTGCATACATTGGTGGCATTTCCTCCATCTCGATGGCGAGACGCGAGAGCACCCAAGTCTTGTTGATGCTGTTGAGGAAAGCCATGCCAAATCCCCGTTCCGAGGAATGGAAGTCTGCGGCATTGAGCAAATGGTTTCCCAGATGCCCCATCATAAGCCTTTTTGAGCAGTCGCAATGGAAAGGTTCTGCCAAGAAGGGATAACATCCCACCTTATCTTTTAACATCTTGATAATCTTTTTCTTGTTGTTCTAGGAATGCGCTCACCTCCTCCTCAGTGCTGCGAGTGATGGCAATTCTTCCGCTGCGTGTGTATTGCAGCACACAGCCAAAAGAGTTGAGAGCATGAAACATTGACACAATGTCTTCCGTCATCCCACTTTTCACCACTGCGACATAAGTGGGGTTGACCTCTGTGATTTGGGCATCATATCGTCTGATGATTCGTGACACCTCCGAATTGTTGAGCACCTCCTGAGTGGACAGTTTGAACAATCCCGACTCGCATATGAACAATTGGTCGTCGGTATAGAACTTTGCCTTCACCACATCGATTTTCTTCTCTATCTGCTTGGTGATTTTCTCTATCTGGTCTTGGTCACTCCATGCCGTGATGGTGTACTTGTGCACTCCGTCGATGCTTGACGCCGACACGTTGAGGCTTTCTATGTTTACTTGCCGGCGTGTGAAAACCGCCGTAATCTGGTTGAGGATACCGGCGATATTCTCAGAATACACCAACAATGTATAAAATTTCTTTTCCATAAACCCGTCAGATTTCCAATTGCATTTCGTCCACGTTCTTTCCCGGTGGTGTCATTGGCAGCACGTCGTCATCTTCCTTGATTGCACATTCCAACAAGAAAGGTCCGTCGGTGGCCAGCATCTCTTCGATTGCCGCCGCGAGGTCAGCACGGTCCACCACCACCCGATAGCCTATGTTGTAGGCAGAGGCTACAAGTTCATATTGTGGATTCATCATTCTTGTGAACGACTTCCTCTTGTTCCAGAACATGTCTTGCCATTGCCTCACATTCCCGAGATAGTTGTTGTTGAGCAGGATCATCTTCACCGGCGTGCGTTGCTCCATGATGGTGCCCAGTTCCTGTATGCTCATCTGCAGTCCGCCATCGCCCATGAAGCAGCAGATGGTGCGTCCTTCGGCACCAAAGGCAGCCCCTATGGCCGCCGGCAGTCCGAATCCCATCGTACCAAGGCCTCCACTGCTCACCACAGAGCGTTTTTTCCTATATTTGAAATAACGACAAGAGAACAGTTGGTTTTGCCCCACGTCGGTCACCAGAACGGCATCACCCCTGGTGGCCTCAGCCACGGCATTCACCACCTCGCCCATCAAGAGCGGACCGTCCTTTGGATGTATGGCTGGCTCCACCACCCTTTCAAGTTCCATCTTGTCGAGTGCGCGGAAGCTCTCCCGCCACTCATCATGTCGGGTTTTCTTTAGCAGTCGGGTGATAGCCGGCAACGTCACCTTGCAGTCTCCCACCACCGCCACGTCGGTCTTCACGTTCTTGTCTATTTCCGACTTGTCGATGTCGAGGTGTATCACCTTGGCCTGCCGGGCATAAGTGGCGGTGTTTCCTGTCACCCTGTCGCTGAATCGCATGCCGATGGCTATGAGCACGTCGCATTCCTGCTCCTTGATGTTGGGAGCGTAGTTGCCATGCATTCCGAGCATTCCCACATTGAGAGGGTGGTCGGAAGGCAGAGCCGACAGTCCGAGCATTGTCCTGCCTGCGGGTATTCCAGCCTTCTCTATGAATTCCAGCAATTCGTTGTGCGCATTACCCAGTTCCACGCCCTGTCCTACGAGAGCCAGCGGCTTTTGCGCTTTGTTGATTATTTCTGCCGCCTTTCTCACGGCCATCTCATCAGGTTTTGGGAAGGGCACATAACTTCTGATGAAGTCCACGTGCTTTGGTTCCCACTCCGTGGTATGCACCTGGGCGTTTTTGGGGAAGTCGAGGACCACCGGCCCCGGTCTTCCACTCCTTGCGATGAAGAACGCCCTGCTCACAGCCCAGGCGACATCTTCCGGCCTCCTTATCTGGTAGCTCCATTTCGATATTGGCTGTGCCACGCCCACGAGGTCCACCTCTTGGAAGGCATCCGTGCCCAATGCTCCCACACTCACCTGTCCTGCTATGACGACAATGGGAGTGGAGTCCATCATAGCATCCGCCACTCCTGTGAGCGTGTTGGTGGCTCCCGGGCCACTTGTCACGATGCACACGCCCACCTCTCCACTGACGCGGGCATATCCCTCAGCAGCATGTGTGGCAGCCTGCTCATGTCTAACCAAGATATGGTCGAAAGCCTTCTTCTCGCCTTTGGTATAGTCGTACAAGGCGTCATAAACAGGCATGATGGCCCCTCCCGGATAGCCGAAGATGGTTTTCACCCCCTCGGCACACAACGAGCGCATCAAAGCCTCTGCACCTGTGATGATTTCTTTCATGTCAATGATTTTATTCTATGATTCTGACGCCTCCCTTGTCGGCGGAGCTAACACTTTGTGCGTAAGACTTGAGCGCCTTGCTCACCTCGCGTTTGCGAGTGAGAGGCCTGGGGCTGCGGGCAGCAAGTTCCTCATCGGTCAGTTCCACCCTGATGCTGCGGTCGGGTATGTCGATAACGATGATGTCCCCATCGACAATCTTCCCTATTTCGCCACCAGAAGCAGCCTCTGGCGAGATGTGCCCTATGCTGAGTCCCGACGTGCCACCGGAGAAGCGCCCATCGGTGATGAGAGCGCATTCCTTGCCCAGGTGCATGCTCTTAATATATGATGTGGGATATAGCATCTCCTGCATTCCAGGCCCGCCCTTGGGTCCTTCGTGTGTTATCACCACGCAGTCGCCGCTCTTCACTTGTCCTCCGAGAATTCCGTCGCAGGCAGCCTCTTGAGAGTCGAACACCTTGGCGGGTCCGCGGAAATGCCACAGTTCCTCATCCACGCCGGCCGTCTTCACCACGCAGCCATCCTTGGCGATGTTGCCGAAGAGCACAGCCAGTCCACCATCCTTGGTGTAAGCGTGGCTGATGTCGCGTATGCAGCCATTCTCGCGGTCGGTGTCGAGTGCGGGCCATTCAGCATCTTGCGAGCCCATTTTAGTGGAGAACTTGCCTCCGGGTGCGCTCTTGTAGATTCGCAGGGCCTCGTCGTCGATGCCTTCAGACAAAGCCACCGGGTCGGAGATGCTGTATTTTCCTATGGCCTCTTCCAGAGTCAGTCCATCCACGCGGATGGCGCTGCCATCCACCAGTCCGCCCTGGTAAAGTTCGCCAATGATGCCGAGTATGCCACCAGCGCGTCCACATTCCTGCACGCTGTATTTCTGCGTGTTGGGAGATAGTTTGCAGAGACAAGGCACCTTCCTGCTGAGGTTGTCGATGTCAGCCATCTTGAAGTCCACCCCTGCCTCCTGTGCCACAGCGAGCAGATGCAGCACGGTATTTGTGGAGCCCCCCATAGCGATATCAAGCGCCATGGCATTGAGGAAAGCCTTTCTTGTAGCGATGCTTCGTGGCAACACGCTATCGTCGCCATCGCGATAATACTTGAAAGCGTTATCCACGATCAACTTTGCAGCGTCCTTGAACAAGCGCACGCGGTTGACATGTGTAGCCACAATGGTGCCGTTGCCAGGCAGCGACAATCCTATGGCCTCGGTGAGTGAGTTCATGGAATTGGCAGTGAACATTCCCGAACAACTGCCACATCCCGGACATGCACATTGTTCGAGTTCAGCCACGTCGTCATCACTCATGGTGGGGTCTGCCCCCTTCACCATTGCCGTGATGAGGTCGGCATTCTGTCCTCTCCACCTTCCGGCCTCCATAGGTCCTCCACTGACGAACACGGCAGGAATGTTGAGCCTCATTGCCGCCATGAGCATTCCAGGAGTCACCTTGTCGCAGTTGGATATGCACACCATGGCATCAGCCTTGTGTGCGTTGACCATGTATTCCACAGAATCGGCTATTATATCTCTTGACGGCAGTGAATAGAGCATTCCGTCGTGCCCCATGGCAATGCCATCGTCGATGGCAATTGTGTTGAACTCAGCGGCATAGCATCCCATCTGCTCTATCTCGGCCTTTACAATCTGTCCTATCTCATGCAGGTGTGTGTGTCCTGGCACGAACTGTGTGAATGAGTTGACTATGGCGATGATAGGCTTTCCAAACTGCTCATGCTTCATTCCAGCAGCCACCCATAACGCCCTGGCTCCTGCCATCTTGCGACCCTCTGTGCAAACAGCACTTCTCAACTGATGTTTAAAATCCATAATGATTGTCTTTCTACCTTGGTTTCGTGTGAAACATACCGCGCCAACGCCACGACGCTTGTCAACGCGCATAATAACAGCGGCAAAGTTACTTACATTTTATGGAAAGGCAAAATAAACACCATGTTTTTATATCTTCATCCGAAGGAAAATGGTGCAAACGAAGAAAGGTCATGAACTATTGTATCATAATCCAGCCAAGAAGAAAAAAACATAAAAAACGTTTTTTGTTATGCTATTTAGGAAAAAAGGCTTAATTTTGCAGTTCACATAACGTCATCATGTTTATCATCAATTCGCTGCAAACATTCGGAGAATACCTTATTCTCATGGGCAGGACCTTTTCACGCCCTGAGCGCTTTAGGATGTTTCTCAAGAAATATGTGAAGGAAATGTCGGCCCTTGGTGTCGATTCCATCGGCATCGTGCTTCTCATCTCCTTTTTCATTGGAGCTGTGATCTGCATCCAAATGAAGCTCAACATCCAAAGTCCTTGGATGCCCAAATTCGTCACTGGCTACACCACTCGAGAGATCATGCTTCTGGAGTTCTCCTCATCCATCATGTGCCTCATCCTGGCAGGCAAGGTGGGTTCGAACATCGCTTCAGAGTTGGGCACCATGCGTGTCACCCAACAGATAGATGCATTGGAGATAATGGGTGTGAACTCTGCAAGCTATCTCATTCTTCCCAAGATTCTTGGAATGCTCACCATCATGCCTTTCCTGGTGATATTCAGTGCCGCCACCGGCATTTTGGGAGCCTATGCCACAGCCTTCTTCGGTCATGTGCTTAGCGTGGAAGACCTCACAGTGGGCCTCCAGCACGACTTTAACCCATGGTTCATGTGGATGAGCATCATAAAGAGCCTTTTCTTTGCCTTCATCATTTCGAGCGTGTCGTCGTATTACGGCTATTCTGTGGAAGGCGGCTCAGTGGAAGTGGGCAAGTCGAGCACCGATGCCGTGGTGTCGAGCAGCGTCTTGATACTCTTCTCCGACGTGTTTCTCACACAACTACTGTCATGACAAGTTCCACAAGCCAACAACGACCATCAGATGATAGAAATAAAGAATCTCTGCAAATCATTTGAAGACAAGGAAGTGCTTCACGACATAAGCACAGTCTTCGAGAATGGCAAGACCAACCTCATCATAGGGCAAAGCGGTTCGGGCAAGACCGTATTGATGAAGAATCTTGTGGGCCTGCTAGACCCCACCAGCGGACAAGTATTGTATGATGGCCGAGACTTCGTGGCCATGAGCAAGCGTGAGAAGGTGAGGCTCCGCCGCGAGATGGGGATGATATTCCAAAGCGCCGCCCTTTTCGACTCCCTCTCGGTGTTGGAGAATGTGATGTTCCCCCTCGACATGTTCTCGTCGATGAATTACCGCGAGCGCGTGCATCGTGCCCGAGAATGCCTGGACAGGGTGAACCTCGTGGAGGCGGAGAAGAAATTCCCCGGGGAAATATCAGGAGGCATGCAGAAACGCGTGGCCATAGCAAGAGCCATAGCCCTCAACCCGCAATACCTTTTCTGCGACGAGCCAAACTCGGGCCTTGACCCGAAGACCTCGCTCGTCATCGACGACCTGCTCAGCAGCATCACCAAGGAATACAACACGACGACCATCATCAACACCCACGACATGAACAGTGTGATGGGAATAGGCGAGAACAT
>CAMJLI010000091.1 GCA_946406585.1 uncultured Prevotellaceae bacterium
TGTTATTCAACGATTATGATTACCTTTGTTTGCGAATACCTTTGTTTAATGAAAAACTATTAGAAATAATAATTGATATGCCTGATAAAAATACCGCAAAACGAAATAATTCCAGAGCAAGAAATCTCAAGCCGGCAATCAAGCTTGAAAAGCAGTTGGGCGAGCAGATATATGCTGCGCTTCAAGGACCTGTGGTGGAGGCAGTGCTGAAAAAGATAAAGACTTCCAGCAGTGATGCCTATTGGAGAAGCAGCATGGAGGGACATAGCCTGAAAGTGCAAAAGGACTTGCTGCCCGATTTCTATGAATTGTGCCAGGAAGTGAAGGCCAAATTGCACTTTGAAGAACCTGTGGACTTTTATATCACAGGGGATGCTTCAGTAAATGCTTTCTCGGTGGCTGCAGAAGATGAAGGCGAACCTAACATCGTGAATGTCAATTCTGCACTTTTCGACCTCATGACAAATGAAGAAATGAAATTTGTCATCGGTCACGAACTTGGACATCTTATAAATAAGGACACACGCCTAACGCGACTGATTCAGTTCGTCTTCCCACCAGAATCCGCCATGCCTGTTTCTTTGCAATACAAGATAAGATTGCATAGCCAATTGGCAGAACTTGTAGCAGACAGGTACGGATACATGGCAACCGAAAATCTTGATGTCTGTGTGACTGCTTTCTTCAAATTGGCTTCCGGTCTTGATCTCGCAAAGATGAACGTGAGCATGGAGGCTCTTATTGCCGACAACGGTAGAAGGTTGGAATATTTCCTGAAAGACAAGGGATTCAGCCGTGCCTCCCATCCTGTCAACCCCATAAGGGTGCAAGCACTCAACCTTTTTGCTACGATGAAGACGCAGAAGGATTTGAATCACGGAATGGACGAACTGATATCCATCTTGCTAAAAGTAGGTGATAGCGAAATAGATGAATATACAGCATCGTTCATCGTCTCTGCCGGAATCATTGTGGCGAATGTTGATGGTGCACTCAACGTGGAAGAATACAATTCTATCGTGGAATCGCTTGCCGACTTGAAGATATTCCCAAGGAAGTTCATTGACGAGGTGGTAAAAGGGGATGTAATAAAGACTTTCAACGAATCTGTGGAAAACATCCTTAGAATCAATCCGGGCATGCGCGAAGGCATGTTGGAATACATGCTGCACATCATCATGTCCGACAAGGTGATTACCAAGGAGGAAGTGACATTGCTTTACAATTTTGGACATGACATTGGTCTTAGCGACGTGGAAGTGGCTACTGCCATTGCTGTTGCCATTCAAAGAAACTATGTTCCAAGTATGGAGTCCATATCTTGACTTTAACAAATACAATATAAAAATAAAATGAAAACCATCAACACCAATTTGGCTCCGAAAGCCATAGGACCTTACAGCCAAGCCATCAAAGTAGGCAATTTTGTTTATACTTCCGGGCAACTGCCCATCGATCCCTCTACAGGTGCTTTCCCTGAAGGGGGCATAAAGGAGCAGACACGCCAGTCGCTTTCCAATGTGAAGGCTATTCTTGAAGAGGCTGGACTGACAATGGCCGACGTGGTGAAAACCACCGTTTTCCTGGCTGACATGAATGACTTTGCCGACATGAACAGTGTATATGCCGAGTTCTTCAGTGAACCGTATCCTGCTCGCTCTGCCGTGGCTGTCAAGACATTGCCTAAGAATGCAATGGTGGAGATAGAAGTTGTGGCTTTCAAAAGTTGAATTGATTTAAAGGTAAATACCATAATAATCCGTAATCCATGGCTACAGTAGACGACAAGAAGGTGATCTTCTCGATGGTGGGAGTGAGCAAGACCATCCAGCAGAACCAAAAACAAGTGCTCAAGAATATCTATCTCAGCTTCTTCTATGGCGCAAAAATAGGCATCATCGGCCTCAATGGCGCTGGCAAATCCACTCTCATGAAAATCATTGCCGGCATCGACCAGCAGTATCTCGGCAATGTTGTGTGGAGTCCCGGGTATTCGGTGGGGTATCTGCCACAGGACCCTCCACTTGATGAGACAAAGACAGTGAAAGAGAACGTGATGGAAGGGGTGAAGCATGTATATGACGCTTTGGCTGAATATGACCAGATAAATGTGAAGTTCGGTTTGCCGGAGTATTATGAAGACCCTGACAAAATGGACAAGCTCATGGCCAGACAGGCTGAACTGCAAGATATTATTGATGCCACTGATGCCTGGAACATGGATTCAAAGCTCGACCGTGCCATGGCGGCCCTTAATTGTCCTCCAGGGGACTGGGGCGTGCAAAACCTGTCAGGTGGTGAGAGACGCAGGGTGGCTCTTTGCAGGCTGCTCTTGCAAAAACCTGACGTGTTGCTGCTCGACGAGCCAACCAACCACCTCGATGCGGAGTCAATAGATTGGCTTGAACAGCATCTGCAACAGTATGAAGGCACTGTGATAGCTGTGACGCACGACCGATATTTCCTTGACGATGTGGCTGAGTGGATTCTTGAACTCGACAGGGGAGAGGGCATACCATGGAAGGGCAACTATTCTTCCTGGCTGCAACAAAAAAGCCAAAGACTGGCGCAAGAGGAAAAGTCTGCCTCCAAACGGCGCAAGACCTTGGAGCGTGAATTGGAATGGGTGAGGATGGCGCCAAAAGCAAGACACGCAAAGGGCAAAGCACGTCTGAACTCCTACGACAAGATGCTTAATGAGGAACAGAAGCAAAAGGAGGAAAAACTTGAGATATTCATCCCTAATGGTCCCAGACTTGGAAATCAGGTCATTGAGGCAGAACATGTGGCGAAGGCTTTCGGAGAAAAGACTTTGTTCTCTGACTTGAACTTCATGCTGCCGCCGAATGGAATAGTGGGAGTCATCGGACCTAATGGGGCGGGGAAGACCACTCTCTTCCGACTCATCATGGGCATGGAAACGCCTGATGGAGGACATTTCTCAGTAGGGGAGACTGTCAAGCTCAGTTATGTTGACCAGCAACATAAGGACATAGACCCTGACAAGACCGTCTACCAAGTAGTGAGTGGTGGAAACGAATCCATACGAATGGGTGGCAGGGATGTGAATGTCAGAGCCTATCTTTCAAGGTTCAATTTCAATGGGGCAGACCAGGAGAAGAAATGTGCCGTGCTTTCTGGAGGTGAACGAAACAGACTGCAATTGGCCATCGCCCTGAAGCAGGAGGGCAATGTGTTGTTGCTCGATGAGCCTACCAACGATATTGACGTAAACACTCTCAGGGCGCTTGAAGAAGGTCTTGAGGCTTTTGCAGGATGTGCTGTCATCATAAGTCACGACAGATGGTTCCTCGACCGCATCTGCACGCACATCCTCGCATTTGAGGGTAATGGCAATGTGTTCTATTTCGAGGGCAACTATTCCGAATATGAAGCCAACAAGGCCATGAGGCTGGGATTGGAGGAGCCAAAGAGGGTGAGATACAGAAAACTGATGGAGGAATAGCATTAGCCTTGTGTCATTCCACCATCTTGCCTGAATTGTTGAGAGCACGCCAGATGCATGAGCGTGCCTCTGGATTCATGGACTCTATTTGACCAAACAATTGTTTGATGTCTTGCCTATGGGTCGATGTCTCATAGGGGCATAGCTTTGTCTGTTTCTGATATCCGCGCATCTCAGCATATGCTTTGATGTTGTCTTCCGGAATCATGCATAGGGGCCGGATGATGACTAGTGGCATCTTGCGCATTTGCAGACGTGCTGGCATCGATCCGAACGCCCCTTGATAAAACAAGCTCATGAGAGTGGTTTGGATGATGTCGTCTTGATGATGGCCAAGGGCTATCTTGTTGAAACCTAATTCTTGGGCAAGGTTGAACAATTCCTTCCTCCTGTACCAGGAACAAAGGAAACATGGCGAGCGACGTGTGTCGGTGGTGGCGTCAAAGCGAGTAGTGCGTATGTGGAGCTTCACATCCAATCGGCGGGCAAAGTCTTCCAAATAGCTCGTGTCGCTTTCGTATTGTATGTTTTCCATCCGGACATGGACTGCTTCAACCTCGAAACGGGGATGCTGTATCTTGCGACGATGGGCCAGCAGTTCAAGCAGACAAAGTGAATCCTTGCCGCCTGACAGGCCGACAAGGATTTTGTCATCGTCATCAATAAGCTTGTAGGTGCTCATTGCCTTCACCATAAGCTCCTTGAGACGTTTTTCCAATTTTTGTGCTGGAGTCAGTTGGGGCATGGCTCTATTTCATGAATACCAGATATACGGCACAAATGATGAGGAAGAAGGCCAGCAAGTGATTCCAATGCAAATTCTGGCCCTGGAACATGATATTTGCTATCACGGCAAACACTCCAAGACTGATGCATTCTTGCAACACCTTGAGTTGTACCAGGTTGAAAGGCCCGCCATTGCCATTGAATCCCATGCGGTTGGCTGGTACCTGACAGCAATATTCGAAAAAGGCAATACCCCAGGAGAAGGCAATGACAGCAACCAGGGGCCAGTCGCGACTGACTCCTGATTGCTGCAGGCGTAGATGCCCATACCATGCCAAGGTCATGAAGACATTGCTGGTGATGAGCAATATTATAGTGTATAAACCATTCATGACTCTTTGCTCAGTTGGGAATGCATGTTGGCGGCTGCTGAACGACCATCACCCATGGCAAGAATGACGGTTGCACCACCACGAACGATGTCGCCTCCGGCAAAAAGACCATGGCGTGACGACTGCATGTTCTCATCCACAACAATGGTGTTCTTCCTGCCAAGCTCCAGTCCTTCAACGCTCTTTGGCACTAATGGATTGGGAGACACTCCAATGGCAACAATCACTTGGTCCACGTCGATGGTCTTTGTCTCTCCTGTAGGCTCCGGACGGCGACGACCACTGGCGTCTGGCTCGCCAAGACGCATCACTTCAAGTTCTGCTTGTTTTACGGCACCATTTTCATCGCCTATGTAGCGGATAGGATTGTGCAGTGTGAGGAAGTCGATGCCTTCTTCCTTTGCGTGTTTCACCTCTTCAAGACGGGCAGGCATCTCTGCTTCGCTGCGACGATAGACAAGTGTGACCTTGGCACCCAAACGCTTGGCGGTGCGCACTGAGTCCATGGCAGTGTTGCCGCCTCCTACCACCATGACATTCTTGGCGGGATTGATGGGGGTGTCGGTGGTGGGGTTGGCTGCATCCATCAAGTTCACGCGAGTAAGATATTCGTTCGATGACATTATGTTGATGAGGTTCTCTCCGGGAATGTCCATGAAATTGGGCAGTCCGGCACCTGAACCTACAAAAATGCCCTTGAAACCATCTGCCTCAAGTTCCTTGATGCTTATTGTCTTGCCTACGATGCAGTCGGTCTGGAAGTGAACACCCATCTTCCTGAGGTTGTCTATTTCCACATCAACAATATGATTGGGAAGACGGAACTCGGGAATGCCATATTTCAGCACGCCGCCAATCTCATGCAATGCCTCGAAGACATAGACATCATAACCCAACTTCACCATGTCGCCTGCAAAGCTCAGACCTGCAGGACCGGAGCCAACGACAGCTATTTTGATTCCATTGGACGGAGCAATGTCGGGAATGCTCATGTTGCCGCTCTCACGTTCGAAGTCTGCGGCAAATCGCTCAAGATAACCTATGGCCACCGGCTCTTCGTTCATCTTCAGGTGGATGCAACGTGATTCGCATTGCTTTTCTTGTGGACATACTCTGCCGCATACTGCTGGAAGGGCGGATGTGTTCTTGAGCACCTTTGCTGCTGCCAGGAATTGGCCTCGCTCAATGTTCTTCACAAATGAAGGAATGTTGACACCCACCGGGCAACCTTCAACACATGTGGGCTTGGCGCAGTCAAGACAACGCTTGGCTTCTGTGAGGGCCATTTCCTTTGTCAAGCCGGTGTTGACTTCCTCCAGACGGGTGGTGGCACGATAAACGGGGTCGAGTTCCGGCATCTTCACACGTGGGATGGCTGTGCGCTCCTTGGCTTTCATCGACTTGCGCAGTTCCTGTCGCCATTCAGCATTGCGGTCGGTCAGTATCTCAATTGTATCGTTGGTTGGGTCATCATCCATGACGATGTCAGTGCTGTCTGTCACTTGCACATCATCTCCATTTCCAAGGTGCTCCTCGAAGTGTTCCAGTTCTTCTTGCTCTGCCCGCTTGAATGTTCCCATGCGTTTGAACATCTCGTCCCAGTCTACAAGGCTGCCGTCAAATTCCGGACCGTCGATGCACACAAACTTTGTCTTGCCGCCTATGGTGAGACGACATGCACCACACATGCCAGTACCGTCCACCATTATGGTGTTGAGTGACACGTCGGTTGGAATGTTGTATTTTTGTGTCAGCAGACAACAGAATTTCATCATGATTGGAGGGCCTATTGCAAACACCTTGTCAATATGTTCTTGATTGATCAATTTCTCAATACCGATGGTGACAACACCCTTCTCGCCGTAACTGCCGTCGTCGGTCATTATTATGGTTTCATCACTGCTGGCCCTTACTTCATCCTCCAAGATGATGAGGTCTTTGGAACGACCTGCAAGAACGCTGAGCACGCGGTTGCCTGCTGCCTTGAGGGCGCGAATGATGGGAAGCATGGGAGCAACGCCGACGCCGCCTCCAGCGCAGATCACCGTGCCGAAATTCTCGATGTGGGTGGGATTGCCAAGTGGACCTACAACATCTGTCACGTAGTCGCCTTCGTTCAGGTTGCCCAATTTGATGGAGGATAGTCCTACTTTCTGAACAACAAGTGTGATGGTGCCACGTTGGAGGTCTGCATCAGCAATGGTGAGAGGCATGCGCTCGCCTTTTTTGCCAACACGTACAATGACGAAGTTGCCGGCCTTGCGACTTTTCGCAATCAACGGGGCTTCTATCTCAAAGAGAAATACTTTTTCAGAGAACTGTTTTTTTCTGATGATTTTGTTCATAATGTTCTTTTGGCTGTTATAGTGTTTTGTTGCTTCGATTTCTATTCGAAATTCTTGTCATCGAGCATTTCAAATCCACAATAGGGGACAAGTACTCTGGGTACGCGGATGCCTTCCGGGGTCTGGTTGTTCTCAATGATTGCTGCCACTATGCGGGGGAGTGCAAGGGCGGAGCCATTGAGGGTGTGGCACAGCTCGGTCTTCTTCGTCTCAGCACGGCGGAAACGACATTTCAGACGGTTGGCCTGATAACTCTCGAAGTTGCTTACTGATGACACTTCGAGCCAACGGCCTTGAGCGGCGCTCCAAATCTCGAAGTCATAGCATAGGGAAGATGTGAAACTCATGTCTCCACCGCACAGACGGAGTATGTGGTAGGGCTGTTCCAACTTCTGCATCAAGCCTTCTACATGAGCGAGCATTTCTTTCAGGCTCTCGTATGAATGTTCCGGGGTGTCGATGCGTACAATTTCCACTTTGTCAAATTGGTGCAGGCGGTTGAGGCCACGCACGTCTTTTCCATAACTGCCTGCCTCGCGACGGAAGCATCCTGAATAAGCACAACGCTTGATTGGCAACTGGCTCTCGTCGAGAATCACATCGCGGAAGATGTTGGTTACAGGAACTTCTGCCGTGGGGATGAGGTAGAGGTTGT
>CAMJLI010000092.1 GCA_946406585.1 uncultured Prevotellaceae bacterium
GAGTGCTTGACTGCTCATGGTTGAAGCCATTCGACACAGAAGCCATCCAAAAGGCCGCCAAGGAAACAGGTCGCATCATCACCGTGGAAGAACACAGCCAATATGGAGGCTTGGGTGCCATGGTTTGCGAGGTGTTGAGCGAAAACCCGGTACCAGTGCGCATCATTGGCATTCCTGACGAGAATGTGGTGCACGGCACAAATGCCGAAATATTCCATCATTACGGCATGGATGCCGAGGGTATAGAAAAGGCAACTCTCGACTTTCTGAAATGAGGCAATACTGAAGGGCGAGAAGCCCCTTAATAGATATCTGTCAAAAGAAATTCATATTTCACTCGGATGATTAGCAAAAACAAGCTGAAAGAATTGCGCCAGTTGGACAGCAAAAAACACCGCCGCGAGAAAGGTCTCTTTGTGGCAGAAGGCCCCAAGGTGGTGGGCGACCTCTTGGACACATTCACGGCAGACACCATCGCCGCCACACCAGAATGGTGGGACTGCCATCCTGATGTAACATCACGGGAGCATATCGTGCTGACTCCAGAAGAACTTGACAAGTTGAGCTTCTTGCAACATCCTCAGCAAGTTTTCGCCACATTCCCATTGCCAAGTCAATCCGAAGAAGACATGACATCCATGCCTTTTGAAAAAGACATCTGCCTGGCGCTTGACGGCATCCAAGACCCGGGCAATCTTGGAACAATAATCCGCATAGCAGACTGGTTTGGCATCAAAACCATATATTGCAGCCAGGATACCGCCGACGCCTTTAGTCCGAAAGTGGTGCAAGCCACCATGGGCAGCATATCTCGTGTGCGGATGATATATACAGACCTTTGCCAGATGCTTGACACAATACCGGCAACAATCCCTGTTTATGGAACAATGCTTGACGGCGACGACCTGTATTCCACCCCTATCACCTCCTCAGGACTTCTCGTGATGGGCAACGAGGGCAACGGCATCAGCAGTTATGTAGCCAAACGTCTAACGCACAAGTTGCTAATCCCCCCCTACCCTGCTGGCAACCATAAAGCCGACAGCCTCAATGTGGGAATGGCCACCGCCATCTGTTGTGCAGAATTCCGACGACGATGCAAATGAAAGCAGAAATCATCATGAGTACAAATCATTGACCACAAACCAAATACCCAAAATAAAGAAAATACAATCAAAAGCCAATATACATGGAAAAAGAATTGTTATATAAGAGTCGTAGTTTTTCATCATGCATACAAGCGTCATATCGCCTGGTAAACGACAATTTCGGTGGAATATTCAGAAGCACATGGTTGCCTGTATTGATATTATCCATCATGAGCGGCCTGTTTGTCACCATCAACATGCCATCCCCGGAAATGTTCACCCTTGGCATGGAACACCAAACAACCTTTCTGTCCATATTCGCAGTATCGATGTTGGGCATGTTGGCATGCGGCATTTGGGTGTCTGTCCGTTTGGTGACCTTGCTCAATGAGCAACCCCGCAAATGGAATTTGCATCGCATATTGATGCTGGTAATCAACAATATAGTTGTCTGCATCGTATTGTATTCCATCCTCTTCCTTGCGATATGGATGGCACATCGGCATACGGGAGGAGAATGGCTCGTATTTTTCGCAGACAACTGGCTTGCCATCCTTGGAATAGTCATTGTCTTATTTTTGGCAACCCTCCCACTCTATTACATCTCAGCCAGGTATCTGTGCAATGAAAATGCCCGTTTCTGGATGGATTTTCCCAAATCATACTTCACCGGGCTGCGTCATCTGGGGTTCATCTTCCTCATCACCCTGCTTCTATCCATCATTATCGGCATTCTGATTATGATAATATGCCTGCCATTGTTCATATTGCAAGCAGCCAACACGGCATCCCTGTTAGGAGAATTGTCAGGCGACCCAGTCACACTGCCCAAGTATTTCATCTTCATGGTAGGCATCACCACTTTTGTCGTGACCTTCATCGCAGCATATGTACAAATGTTCCCATGGATATCATATTTCTTCATGTATGGCTCCATTGAGAAGCAGGAAGAAGAACGAAACAGAAGCACTACAACCATTGCTTCCATCAACCTGCCAGACACCCAATTGATGTAAGACCATAGTCCATATTTCCCGACACGCATAAAAATAAAGAAATCATGAAATATCGAATTCTTTTCATAGACCGTGATGGAACACTCATCAAAGAGCCTGCCGACGAACAAATCGACTCTTTCGAGAAGTTGTGCTTCACCAAGGGAGTAATCCGCAATCTTGCTTTCATCAAGCAGCATTTGGACTTCAAATTGGTAATGGTCAGCAATCAAGATGGTCTAGGCACGTCGTCTTTTCCAGAAGACACCTTCTGGCCTGTGCATAATTTCATCTTGCAAACACTTGCCAGCGAGGGGATAACCTTTGATGCAATACACATAGACCGTCACTTTCCAGAAGACAACCACCCCGACCGCAAGCCAGGTGTGGGGATGCTGAAGGAATATATCGACAATCCTCTCTACGACCTGGCAAACAGTTACGTCATAGGCGACCGTGAAACAGACCGCAAATTGGCAGAGAACTTAGGCTGCAAGGCGTTCATCTTGGATGAGGAAGACGTGACATGGGACACCATCGCCGAACAGCTGTTTGCAAGCGAACGCAGGGCCAGCGTGAAAAGGAAGACAAAGGAAACCGACATCAACATAGAATTGCTGCTTGACGGAAACGGCAAGTGCGACATACATACGGGCCTTGGCTTTTTCGACCACATGCTCGAGCAAATAGGCAAGCATGGCATGATAGACCTGAACATCGACGTGAAAGGAGACCTTGATGTCGACGAGCATCATACAATCGAAGACACCGCCATAGCCCTGGGCGAATGCATCCGCAAAGCCCTGGGCGACAAACGAGGCATCGAACGCTATGGCTATTGCCTGCCAATGGACGATTGTCTGGCAAGTGTGGCACTCGACTTCGGCGGCCGTCCCTGGCTGGTATGGGATGTGCAATTCCATCGCGAATACATAGGCGACGTGCCCACCGAAATGTTCTTCCATTTCTTCAAGAGCCTCAGTGATGCAGCACTGATGAACCTCAACATCAAGGCAGAGGGAACAAACGAACACCACAAGATAGAAGGAATCTTCAAGGCGTTGGCACGCTCGCTAAAGATGGCAATAAAACGCGACATATACCATTACGAACTGCCATCGACAAAAGGAGTGTTGTAAACTTGAGAACAAACCACAAAAAATAATCATCATGATCATCAAAAACACTTACCTAATCCTTTCATGCGTCATGGCAACGGCTATTATCAGCACAACAACATCTTGCACGAAACAAGAAGAATCGGCATCCACCTCCATACAAACAATAGGCAACCCATACCTGCCAATGTGGGAGCACATACCCGATGGTGAGCCTTACGTATTTGAAGACCCAGACAATCCAGGCAAGCAGCGTGTGTATATTTATGGTTCACACGACAGCCGTATAACGGATTATTGCGGTAGGGAATTGGTCGTGTGGTCAGCATCGACCGACAGCCTCTCCAATTGGCGTTATGACGGTGTGATACTTGTTGTAGACAAAGACGCCAATGGCAAGCCACTCCATGAGGACGGCCTTGGCGACGTGCTCTTTGCCCCGGATGTCGCCTTGTCTGTAGCAGAAGACGGCACCAAGACCTACTACCTGTATCCCAACGACCAGGAAGGTGGTCGCAATGGACTTGTGGCAAAGTCGAGTCGTCCCGACGGGCCATTCGAGGTATGCAACTGGAATAGCGAATCCCCCAACTTGACAGATGGAATATTGCAATTCGACCCCGCCGTATTCGTTGACGACGACGGACGGGTTTATGGTTATTGGGGCTTCGAACGCTCGTATGCAGCAGAACTTGACCCAGCGACGATGGCCACTGTGAAACCCGGAACAGCAGTGAAGGAAGACCTCGTGTCCTCGAAGAACGCCCCAGGCGACTTCCGTTTCTTCGAGGCATCCTCCATTCGCAAGATAAAAGACAAATACGTGTTCATATACAGCCGTTGGACTAAAGACGGAGAATTCGGCCTGCCAGACACCAATTACACGCTGGCATACGCATATAGCGACAATCCGTTAGGCCCATACACCTATGGAGGCACCATCATTGACGGCAGAGGCCGCGAGACCGACGAGCAAGGCAACGTCATTGCATCGGGCACGGTGTCGGGCAACACACACGGAAGCATCTGCGAAATCAATGGCCAATGGTATGTCTTTTATCACCGCCAGACAGGAACTAACGAGTTTGCACGCCAGGCAATGGTAGCCCCAATCGACGTGAAAGTGGAGGAAGGGCCAGGTGGAAAGGTTGAGATCTCTGAAGGAGAATACAACTCCGAGGGTTTCTCCCTTGAAGGCCTGAACCCGCTGGAACGCCATTCAGCCGGAATAGCTTGTTGGTACACTGGTCCGAAAGTGGCAGAACACGTTTGGCCGGACAACAAGTTCTATGGATCGTACATCGAAGCAGGATATGGAACAGACGACAAGATGAAAGAGCCATACAGCCTCTGCAACAACACAAATGCAGTGGTCAACAACACAGACGGTTCGATTGTGGGATACAAATATTTCAATTTCTCACAAACAAACGGCCGCAAGGATGTAAGATTGTCCATGAAGCTGATACCAGAAGGAATTGATGGCACGATGACCATAATGGCAGACCGTCCCTGGGTTTCAAAAGGCGGCGTGGAATTGGGAAAAATAGAGCTAAAAGCCGACATGCCCCAGACGCCGACCGAAATGACGGTGGAGCTGCCTGGCCTGTCAGAATTGTCGGGCAAACACGCCCTGTTCTTTGTTTTCACTTCGCCGACGAAGGAAAAATCAATGTGCAAACTACAAGACTTCGTGTTTGAATGAAGCCTTTTCATCAAAACAAGAACTATTAATCATGAAGAATATAAAGACACGCCGCACGATAAGAAAATACACGAATGAAGATGTAAGCGATGAACTGCTAAACAGGCTGTTGTCTGAAGCATCACGCACACAGACAATGGGCAACCTGCAACTGTATAGCGTGATTGTCACCCGCGATGCTGAACGGAAAGAGCAATTGTCGCCTTCACATTTCAACCAGCCCATGGTGACGGCAGCCCCCGTGGTGCTAACCATTTGTGCCGACTTCCGCAGGACGACAGACTGGTGTCTCGCCCGCAAGGCCGACCCGGGTTATGACAATTTCCTGTCGTTCATGAATGCGGCATCAGACGCACTCCTCTTCACCCAAACCTTTTGCAATCTTGCAGAAGAAGAAGGACTTGGATGCTGCTATCTTGGTACGACATTATACATGCCCCAAAGCATAATAGACATCCTGCAACTGCCACAATTGGTAATGCCGGTGGCCACCATCTGTGTAGGGTGGCCGGCAGAAGAACCTCCGCTCACCGACAGGCTTGATGTTGAAGCCTTCATTCACAATGAGAGCTATCAAGACTATACCCCGCAGAGGATAGACAAATATTATGCTAACAAAGAGTCACTCAGGGAAAACCAAGAATTTGTGCGCATCAATGGAAAAGAGACGCTGGCACAAGTGTTCACCGACTGTCGATATACCCGCAAAGACAACGAGGCAATGTCGGACGGTCTGCTTGAAGCCCTCAAACATCAAGGATTCATAAAGTAGAAACAGCAATGATACATCTTCAAGATGTCAACAAGACATACCAAGGAGCCCAGCCGCTGCATGTGCTGAAAGGCATCAACCTTGACATAGGAAGTGGGGAGTTTGTGTCGATAATGGGCGCATCCGGTTCTGGGAAATCCACACTATTGAACATCCTTGGCATTCTTGACAATTACGATAGCGGAGAATACGTGCTCAACGGGACACTGATAAAGAATCTCACGGAGAAACGAGCCGCATATTACCGCAATCACTTGATAGGCTTCGTCTTTCAGTCTTTCAACCTCATCAACTTCAAGACAGCTGTGGAGAATGTGGAACTGCCGCTGTTCTACCAAGGAGTGGGCAGGCGCAAGCGCCACAATCTAGCGATGGAATACCTTGAGCGACTTGGATTGGCAGAATGGGCCGGACATTATCCCAACGAATTGTCGGGTGGACAAAAACAACGTGTGGCCATCGCCCGCGCCCTCATCACCCACCCTGCCATCATTTTGGCAGACGAGCCGACGGGAGCCCTCGACTCGAAGACAAGTGTGGAAGTGATGCATCTGCTCAAGACGCTGAACAAGGATGAAAAAATAACGATAGTAGTTGTCACGCACGAAAGTGGAGTGGCAAATGAGACGAACAAGATAATACATATAAAGGACGGCCTGATAGGCAAGATAGAGGACAACAAAGAGCACAACTCCTCTCCATTTGGAATGGGAGGAATGATGAAATAACAACCACATCCATGCGCGATATCATAAATGAAATATGGAGTACGGCGAGGCGCAACAAGTTGCGCACAGCCCTCACAGGCTTTGCCGTGGCCTGGGGCATCTTCATGCTTATCTTCCTGTTGGGGTGTGGCAACGGACTCATCAACGCCCAAATGGTGAACATGAACCGTTTTCTCGACAACTCCATGATGGTAGGTGGCGGCGCGACATCAGAAGCATACAAGGGATTGTCGGAGGGGCGTCCAATAACACTAAACGACAAGGACATACACGCAACAAACAATAGTTTCCAAGACCATATCGACGAAGTGGGAGCCGTGGTGGAAAAGCAAGGCATAGCTATCAGCAATGGCGAAAACTACTTCAGCGGAGGACTGGAAGGCGTATATCCCAACGAATTGCAGATAAACAAGTTGAAGATTCTGAAAGGAAGGTTTATCAACCAGACAGACATTGACATGCAGCGCAAAAGCCTTGTGCTCGATGACAGTCAGGCACGTGAACTCAGTCCGCACTCACCAATGAACCTGATAGGAAAATACGTGAAGGTAGGCGACCTGATGTTCCGCGTTGTGGGCATCACGCAAAGCGACAAGAGCAGGTTCAACAGTTCTGTTTACGTTCCGTTCACCACGCTGCGAACAATGTACAACTTGGGAGACCAAGCCGAAAACATAGTGTTCACATTCCACGGCTTGGAAACAGAACCGGCAAACGAAGAATTTGAAACCACATACCGCCAGCGCATCAATGGAAACCATAATGCCGCACCCAAAGACGAGAGTGCGATATGGATATGGAATCGCTTCACCCAAAACATGCAGATGAACAAAGGCGTGTCGTTCATCCGCATCGCGCTCTGGGTGATAGGCATTTTCACACTGTTGAGCGGCATTGTAGGAGTGAGCAACATAATGCTCATAACAGTAAAAGAACGGACACGAGAATTTGGAATCAGAAAGGCCATAGGTGCAAGCCCAGGCTCCATCCTGCGGCTTATCATCATCGAAAGTGTTCTCATCACCACCTTTTTCGGATATATCGGCATGATGCTTGGCATGGGAGCCAATTTGTACATGGATGCCACCATAGGACATCAGAAAGTAAACTCCGGCCTCTTTGAAGCCAC
>CAMJLI010000093.1 GCA_946406585.1 uncultured Prevotellaceae bacterium
CCGTGAGCCAAGTGTCTTGGAAAGAGAGCAGGCCACACCGATTGAGAACAACGCGATCATTGGCTGTGTAAAGTGCAAGGGCTTGCGGTCCGTCGAGTTGCTCATGCCCATATGAATTGATGAAATCGATACCCTCAAAATAGAGATCAGTGGCAAAAGCAGTGACCGTGGCACCTTGTTCGACTTTCACCCCTGTAGGTCCTCCACACAACCGATTGAAGCTGATTTGTGTTTTTCCTCTACCTTCACCTATCAAGCATAGACATGGTTTCTCGGCAGGTATTTCAACATGTTCCACATAAAGTCCCTTCTTGATGAGGATGCGCCAGGGCTGGTCGCGGTACTCGGGTGCTGCGTCTACAGCCTCCTGTATGGTCTGGAAATCGCCTGTTCCATCTTTAGCTACAACAGCGTGATACACCTGGCCATCATGTATATGTTTGCTTTTTGCTTCAGCACAAATTGCACAAAGCGACACTAAAGCACAGAGTGATGCCATCCTGATTGTTCGCATGATTGTTTTCATAAGTCGGAGAGATTAAAGATTGATGATTTTTATTACTGAGCCATCTTCATGTTTGATGATATTCAGTCCGCTAGTAGGGGTGTTGCGGCGTTTCCCATCCATTCCATAAAGGGCAGTCCGTGAAGGCAAACTTTTGTTACCAAGATGAAAAATGCTCGTCTCATCTTTATTAATTATTTTTTGATTGCAAAGATATTCCTTTTATAACTATCTGGTGTGAATTAATATCTTATTCATGTGGAAAAAACACTTGATGGATTTCTGTCACCATTCTTGCGCCAATATTTACCCATTTACTTTTGGGTATTCCTATAGATTTGCAATCGAAAAGAAGAGTAAAGAGTTTTTTCATAAAGGTTGATCATCAACATCAGAACACAGCCTCGGAAGTCTGAGAAGATAGGCTCGAGGCTTTTTCATAGCAAAACAAGCAAATCCATCATATTGACATGAAAAGAAACATTATTATTACTGCAATCATTTTCTTTTGTGCGATTGACACAAGCGCACAGAGGCTCCCCTACCAGAATACTGATCTGACAGCAGACCAGCGTGCTGAGGACTTGTTGGGTCGCCTCACTCTTGATGAGAAGGCTTCACTGATGATGAATGACTCACCAGCTATCCCAAGACTTGGCATACCTGCTTTCAACTGGTGGAGCGAAGCATTGCACGGTGTTGGAAGAAACGGCATTGCAACCGTTTTCCCGTCGTGTATCGGGATGTCGTGTTCATTCGACGACGACTTGATATCACGAGTCTTCACCGCCATTTCTGATGAGGCCCGAGCCAAAAACACTCTGGCCAAACAAGATAACAATGTGGGTAAATACCGCTGTTTGTCATTTTGGACTCCCAACATCAACATTTTCCGTGATCCCCGATGGGGACGTGGGCAAGAGACTTATGGAGAGGATCCGTTTATGAATGGGCAAATGGGGCTGCAAGTGGTCAGAGCCCTTCAGGGTGAAGGCCACGGACGGTATCTGAAACTGCTCGCTTGTGCCAAGCACTTCGCCGTTCATAGCGGTCCGGAAAAACTGCGGCATAGTTTCAATGTTGAAAACTTGCCTGCGAGAGACTTGTGGGAGACCTATCTCCCCGCCTTCAAAACGTTGGTCGAGAAAGGCAATGTCAGACAAGTGATGTGTGCTTACCAACGATTCGAGGGCGACCCCTGTTGCGGCTCTACGCGCTTGCTTCAGCACATTCTGCGCGATGAATGGAAGTTCAAGGGGCTCGTGGTTAGTGACTGTGGAGCCATCAATGACTTTTGGCAACCCAACCGGCATGGTGTGTCGGCCGACTCGGCATCGGCCACGGCAAAAGCCGTCATGAGCGGCACAGATGTGGAATGTGGGAGCATCTACAGAAGCCTGCCTAAGGCAGTAAGGCGTGGAGATCTCAGCGAGCATGACGTAGATATCTGCGTGAAGCGTATTTTGAAAGGTCGTTTCGAATTGGGCGACTTCGACCCCGACTCGTTGGTGGAATGGACAAAAATCCCTATAAGTGTTATAGCTTCAGACCAGCACAAACAATTGGCACTTGAAATGGCACGCGAGCAGATGGTGCTATTGAAAAACAATGGTATCCTGCCACTTCCCAAGACATCTGAAGGCCTCATGGTGATGGGTCCCAATGCTGCCGATTCCACCATGCTATGGGGTATCTATTTCGGCAAGCCCTCACACACTGTGACACCTCTTGAGGGCATCACATCAAAGATTGGCGCAGTGAAATATGAGAAGACATGCGACATAACAAGCCTCACTGTCAGCAGCAAAGTGATCGGCAAAAGCAAGGAGGCCGCCGACGGCAGCACCACTCTGCAAATGGAAGCAGGCCAAGAACGAACCTATACCTTGGACGAGATACGGAAGATGGCCGCAGATGCCAAGACCATCATTTTCGTAGGAGGCATCTCGCCTAATCTGGAAAAGGAGCAAGCCAGGGTGAAAGAACCCGGATTTGACAACGGCGACCGTACATCTATCGAACTACCACAGGTTCAGCGTGACATCCTCAAGGCATTGCACGAAGACGGCAAACGTATCGTCTTTGTCAATTGCTCTGGAAGTGCCGTGGGACTTGTGGCTGAAGCTCAGGAAACATGTGATGCCATTGTGCAGGCATGGTATGCCGGTGAGCAAGGAGGCAATGCATTGGCTGACGTGCTCTTCGGAGACTACAATCCATCGGGCAAGCTGACTGTCACATTCTATAAGGACGACTCGCAACTTCCTTCTTTTGACGACTACCGCATGGCCAACCGTACCTACCGCTACTTCCAAGGTGAGCCACTCTATCCATTTGGCTATGGGATGAGTTATACTACTTACCAATACGGGAAACCCTCATACCATGACGGGAAAGTGTATGTCTCTATCACCAACAAAGGTGAAATGGATGGAACAGAAATAGTGCAAGTATATCTGCGCCGCCCCTCAGATGTATCAGGTCCGAAAAAAAGTCTTCGAGGCTATGCCAGAGTCAGCCTGAAAGCAGGAGAAACGCGTGAGGTGGAAATCGATTTTCCTCGTGAACGATTCGAGACATGGGATGAACAGACCAACACGATGAGAATCATACCCGACAGCTATGAGATCAAGGTCGGTCCGTCAAGCGAAGAATCGACATTGCAGTCGATAAATGTCACTTTGGCTCCATGAGAGCATCCGACCTTGGATGTGGAATAATTGCCGCAAATAGTATAAAATATGCCGCCACTGCAGCAAATGAACATTTGATGGCAATTTTTACACGCATAAAACATGTGTCAGTCACTAAATTTGCATAGCTAATCGCCTAAAAACTGAAACAAGCATGAAAATGTTTATGAAGATTACTAACCTATGTCATTTGAGAGAAAAAGTCCTGTTGCTGATATTTCTGGCCGTAGGATGTATGATTGCCTCATGCGACAACAGCGACCTCGAGGGGCAACCCACCTGGCTTGGCAACTCTATCTATGAACGTCTGCATGAAGAAGGCAACTACCAAACCATTCTCCATCTAATCGATGATCTCAATTATGCATCGGTGATGAGTCAGACTGGTTCAAAAACACTTTTCGCAGCCGATGACGAGGCATTCAACCAATGGTTTCAAACCAACAATTGGGGTGTGCGCAACTACAGCCAACTCTCCACATCACAGAAAAAACTGCTTCTCAATTCGGCTATGATCAACAATGCTTATTTGGTGGAGCTGCTCTCAAATGTGGAAGCAGAACCTGACCCTTTGGATGGTAAGTGTATGCGACGTGAGTCGGCCGTCTCACCCTACGATTCTGTTGCCCGCTGGTTCCCGTCACAAATGCCCAAGACGAGATATTGGGATATCCACAGAGGCAAACCTCAAGGAATCGTATTGCTGAAAGACAACACCACTCAGCCCATGATCCATTTCCTGCCCCGGTTTATGACGCTTAACCACATTACCGATGACGACCTTCGTATTCTGACCAATGGTGCCAGTAATTCTATCAAAGACGCCTGGGTCAACGGACAAAAGATCGTGGAGCGCGATATCACCTGCAAAAATGGCTACATCCAGCGTATGGGGGGTGTGATGACTTCCAGCGACAACATGGCTCAGATACTCCGCACTCACCCTCAGATGAGCCAGTGGAGCACCCTGATGGATCGGTTTTGCGCACCCTACTATAATGAGCAGGCCACCCAGCAATACAACAGGCTCTATGCCAATCAAGACTCCGTTTTCGTTTTGCGTTACTTCAGTTCACAAAATAAGCAGGAGTTGGATGTGACTCCAGACAAGAACGCCGTTGAAGCCATGCTTTCCTTTGATCCTGGATGGAACCAATATATGTACACCAACACTTCTGGCAAGGATTTGCATTATGACTGTGGTGCATTGCTTGTACCTACCAATCGGGCACTTGATGAATGGTGGAACCACGATGGACTGGCCTTGCAAGACCAATACAAGACATGGGAACAAGTGCCAGACAAGGTGCTTGTTGAATTACTCAATGTCAACATGATACCAGAGTTCACAAACACTGTACCTTCCAAATTCAATAATATAGTCAATGATGCCAAGGTGGAAATGGGTGTAAAAATCTCTGACATCGACTCTTGCTTTATGGGATGCAACGGAGTGGTTTATCTCACCAACAAGGTCTTTGCTCCGGCCACCTATTCCTCTGTGGCTTTCCCCGCTCTTGTCCACACCGAGACGATGAACATCATCTACTGGGGCATCGACAAATTGGGGTTCAAGCCATATCTCAATTCCATGGACTCTTACTACAGTTTCTTCGTGCCAACCAACCAAGGCATGATGCACTACATCGACCCATGCTCATTGGGGTCGACACAGACTGTCTTATATGAGTTCTATTACAACAGCGACCGAAAAACAGTAGGAGCCCACCGCTATCGTTATGATCTAACAAATAACACTGTGGGTGAAAAACTGAGCGACGCCACCTCTTCTCAAGTAGAGAACCGGCTGACAGACATCCTGGACAACCTGATAGTGGTGGGCAACGTAGAGGACGGCAACACTTACTATCGCACCAAGGGAGGTGCTACTATCCGCGTAGAGAATGCCGGACATGCCGGACAAATGACTGTGGCAAACAGTCTGCAAGTAGAACAAGACCGGCCTGCAACCGTCACTCAGATTTTTGATCAGACCAAGACAGGCAATGGCAAAGTGTATGTCATAGATAGCGAAGTGCCTTCTTCAGGAAGCAAGTCTGTCTATAAAACACTCAGCGAAAAACCTGAATTCTCGCGGTTCTTCGACCTGATACGCGGTGGCGATCCCGATTCGGCCCAGTACAACCTGATGACCACCATCATTGACGACAAATACTCATGTGTAGACTACAATATACGTCTTTTCGACAACTACCACTACACCATATGGGTGCCAACCAATGAGAGCCTTGATGCCCTGCATGCGGCAGGTCAGTTGCCTTATTGGTCAGACCTGGAGGCACAAACCGATGAAGCGTGGGGCGGTGATCGCGATGCTGCCAAACTGATGAGATACCGCATCCGTCAGCGCATTCTCGATTTTCTGCGCTATCACATTCAAGACTTCTCTGTATTTATGGGACAAGGCACGGTGAACGGACGTTATGAGACATCGAAACTGAATCCTGAGAATCGCAAATTTGTCTCTCTCAACATCGATGCCGACAATACACACATCAATGTGACAGATGCCTTGGGCAATCGCCGGAGAGTCGTGACCAAGAGCGGCCTTTACAACAATATGTGCCGTGAATATCTCTACACGAACAAAGACGCAGAGCAAGCCTCCAATGGCAACCTCTACAGTTCATCCTATGCGGTGGTACATCAGATAGACGGTCCGCTGTTTTACAGCACGAGTCAACTGACTCCGATGGACTGGACACCCGGAAGAAGGAATTAAAAAGGAATACATTATTTTGAATCTGAATGAAAGACAATATGAATCAATCGCATAACAGGCTTTGCTGTTTTGTCATCCTGCTGTTTTGTTTCACTGTTAGCATGGCACAAGGAAGTGGTGCAATCAGTGGTACAGTCTCAGACGAGATGGAGCCTCTGATAGGAGCCTCTGTATGTGAGGTAGATGCCACAGGGCGTATCATCAATGCTACTGTCACAGATATCAATGGCCATTTCACAATGAAAGTGAAAGACTCTAAAAACAAAATCCGTTTTAGCTATGTGGGATGCAACACATTGACTCTCCCACTCGACCGTACTGTATATGAAGTGGAGCTAAAATCTGCCACGATGATTGACGAAGTGGTGGTGAGATCCAAGAAACGGGCACAAAGTGGAGGTCTTGCCATCCCAGAGAGTGAAATCTCATACGCCTCCCAAAGCATCTCCATGAAAGAGTTTGAGGGACTGTCGGTCACCACTGTCGATGAGGCATTGCAAGGACGCATCTCTGGACTTGACATCATCTCCAACTCTGGCAACCTCGGTTCGGGTTCGACAATGCGTCTTCGTGGTTCGGCATCCATTTCCAGTGCCGTGGATGCCAATCCTCTGATTGTTGTCAACGGCAACGAATGGAATGTTGACATGAGCGATTTTGACCTCGGCAACGCCAATGATGAGAAATTTGCCCAGTTGCTCAACGTCAACCCGGAGGATATCGAGGACATCTCAGTACTCAAGGATGCTGCCGCCACCGCCATCTATGGCTCTCGTGGGGCCAATGGTGTCATAGTTATACGCACCAAACGTGGTGTCCGTGGTGCACCGAGATTAAGTTATTCACTAAGATTGACTGGTACATACCAACCGCAAGGCTACAAGATGCTCAGTGGCGATGATTACACCATGCTTTTGAAAGAAAGCTATTTCAATCCCCGCCAGAGTGATGTGGCATCCAATATACCAGAACTCAACTACGACCCCACCTTCTCAGAGTATGAGCAATACAACAACAACACCGACTGGGTGGATGCTGTGACACAATGGGGGCTAAGACAAAACCACTATCTGGTAGTAAGCGGTGGAGGAGAGAAAGCTACTTTCCGCATTTCGGGCGGATTTGACAACGAAACAGGTTCGGTGATCAAACAGCATCTCCAACGTCTGTCAACACGTGTGGCCCTTGACTATTTTGTGTCAGATCGCATCACCATCTCCTCCAACTTCTCAATGACATATACCAAAAACCGAAAGAATTATGATCAACTGCTTGCCATCGCATACAAGAAGATGCCCAATATGGCTATTTACGAGGAGGACCCCATCACAGGGCAGCCCACAAGCAGATATTATGAGATGCTGCAGACTGCCTCTTCAGCTTTCAACGGCAATCAAAAATCATTTGTCAACCCGGTAGCTTCTGCACATTTGGCCCAAAACGAAGAACGAACCTACGACATCACTCCTGAGTTTATTCTCAAATATAGTTTGCTGGGACTGGATGAAACAAAATGGCAACTTAACTGGGAAGCTCGCGCCAACATCAACGTATTCAACAACTTTA
>CAMJLI010000094.1 GCA_946406585.1 uncultured Prevotellaceae bacterium
GTGTTCTCGCACAACCTCTATGTGGCAGGGCAGACAGCCCCCGGAGAGGGCGTCACGGTCTATGGCAATGGCGTTTCCTTCTCCGGCTCGTCCAACATCATCGTGAGATACATGAGGTTCAGGATGGGCAAGGGAGGCGACTCGGGCAAGGACTGCGCCGGAATATCCAATGGAACGAACATGATATTCGACCATTGCTCCTTCTCGTGGGGACTTGACGAGGTGTTCTCAATCAATCCGGACGGCAAGGGCGACTTGCACAACATCACCTTGATGAACTGCATCTTCGGCCAGGGACTGCTGACACACTCTGCGGGAGGTCTGATGCAAGCCGACAGCATCACGCTGTACAGAAACTTCTACTGCGACAACGGCACCCGAAACAACAAGGTGAAAGGGGCGCACCAATATGTGAACAACATAGTATACAACTGGAAGAACGGTTGCTATCTCATGGGTGGCGACTCGCAGGGAAAGAGCTATGCCAACACCCAGGGCAACCTCTTCATCAACGGACCGGCAGGAGGCGGCAATGCCTGCACGTCGGGCAACAGCGACTTCAACATATACGAAAGCGACAACTGGCAGGACAAGAACAGGGACGGCGTGCTCAATCCATACGAGATACCCAAAAGCGAATATGGTGGCGGACCGACATTCAGGACCACTCCGTACCCTTATCCCGAACTGGACATCGTGGGCGCTACGACGCTCATCGACAACGTACTGCCAACGGTGGGAGCCTCGTTGCCTTATCGTGACTATGCCGACTGCTACATGGTTGACGAGTGCCTTTCGTTTGGAAAGGATGGCGTGCTCATTTCCACAGAGGACGTATTGCCCTTCGGGAAGCCCTCGACATGGAGCGTGTGGGGAGGCAACGGCCGGGTGGACACCGATGGCGACGGCATGCCCGACTGGTGGGAGAATGCCAATGGAACCAATCCCAACGCCAATGATGCGATGAAAAAGGCAGACAATGGGTATGTCAACATTGAAAACTACATAAACAGCATCTCGGCCGACACTGTGGAACCCTTCCTCCGTGCCCCGCAACTGGTGGCGCAGGCAGATGCCACACCAAGCAGCATCACCATAGAATGGCGCGACTGGACGGTGGGCGAGGACGGCTTCATCGTGGAAGTGGAAAAAGAAGGCTCTTTCGTGGAAGCGGGACGCACAACCGCAGGTGCCACCACATACACCATTGCCGAGGGCTTGGAGGCCGGAAAGTCATACCGCGTGAGGGTTTGCGCTTATAAAGGCGACATCAAGTCGGCTCTTACTGTGGCACAGGTGAAGACCATGCAGGAACAAGTGGAGATGGTGGATGTGGACAACTACGTGCCCGACTTCACATGGAAGGGTGGGGACCACACTTGGGACAACACCACCGATGCTTGGGTGGAGGGGCTGTATGCCGATGGCGGCAAGGTGCTCTTCCCAATGGATGCAAATGCCACGGTGACACTCGCACAGGCCGTGTCTCCCGCTGCCGTCGTGGTGAAGGGTGATGCCGACCTGAAAATCTTCGGCACGGGGAAAATCTCCGGAGCAGGTTCGGTAAACAAGGCCGGAACCGGCAAGATGACACTGGGCACCAACAACGACTACACCGGTGCCACAGTGCTGCGTGGCGGCGAGATGTCCATCGCCTCGCTAAAGGACGGAGGCCAGCCAAGTTCCATAGGTGCCAGTCTCGACTATGCCCAGAACTGGGTGTGGTATGGAGGCACGTGGAAATACATCGGAAGCAACACGTCGACAAACCGCAGCGCCGTCATTTACAAGGATACGGAGTTCAACATCCAGAACAACGTCACCGTAAGCATGGGTGGAAAGATGGAAGGCGAGGCAGGGTTCATCCTCGATGGAAAAGGCACGCTGGCTCCTACGACAAAGGATTTCTTCAGCTACTCAGGACCTACGATAGTGAAGGGCGGTTTGCTGAAACTCAATGGAGTGTCAAAATTGTGGACAGACAAGATTTGCAAACTCGGCTCCACCTCCAAACTGGTGCTCGCCGGAGGTGAGTTCCGCACCCAGGACTCCAACGACACATATGCCACCTACGACTTCCCGATAGAGGTGGTGGCAGACACATACTCAAAGGTGTACTTCTGCCGCAACTGTTCCATCAACAGCAAGGTGACGGGAACAGGAGTGCTCGAATGGGAGGCCAACTGGCTGCGTGAGTATATCAACGGCGACTGGAGCGGGTTCTATGGCACTCTCGTGGTGAATGGAACAGGCTCGGACTCGCAGTTGATGCTCAACAACAACAGCCACAAGGGACTGCCCAACACGTCTGTCTATCTCAAGGGCAATGCACGCATCCTTTACTGGCCCACAAACGGCGAGCTGTACATCGGCGGACTGGGCGGCGATGCAGGCACTTTCCTCAGCGGTTCGAGCAAGAACACCGCCGGCCACAAGATGACATGGCACGTGGGTGGAGCCGACACCGACGAGGTGTTTGCAGGTGTGATAGATGACTGCGCCAGCAGCACGGCATCAAAATACAATGGAGTGACAACCATCATCAAGGAAGGCGAGGGTTCGTGGTGTCTCACCGGCACCAACGTGTATTCCGGCACCACCACCGTGAATGGCGGTTCGCTGATTGTCAATGGCAGAATAAATGGAACAGGAGCCGTCGCCGTGAATGCCGATGCCACTCTTGCCGGCATGGGCACCATCGCCGGAGCGGTCACCATAAAGGAAGGCGGCAAGATACAGCCTGGTGTGGATGAGCAGATAGGTACAGGACTCACCCTGTCCCGTGCACTCACTGTCAACAAGGGTGGCATCGTGAGCATCCATGCCAACCGTGAAACCTGCAACACTCTGGTGGTGAAGGCTAACGTGACACTCGCCGAGGGCGCAGTGCTGCAACTGGCCGAGGGCAAGTTCGAGGAGGCCCCTTACAAAGACACTGCTTTCAAGGTGATTGATGCCACCGGAACAATCACCGGCACCTTCTCTGAAATCATACCAGCCACTCCCGGCGAGGGACAGACATGGGATGTGAGCGAACTATATTCTGCCGGCATCATCAAGGTGGTGGGTGGAGAGCAAAACCCCAATGTGGAACCAGGTCCGGGACCCGATGACGACAAGGTGGAGAAGTCGGCATTGCTCACCTGGGGCAACATGTCCACCGCTTCCTACGACGACAGTGGAGTGAACAACATGCTCGTGGGCACTGCCGGCGACGATGCCGAAGGCTTCTCCATGGTGGTGACAGGCAATTTGACAAAATATTATAGTGCAGCCGACAAAATCAATGTGGAGTATAACGGCAACACTCTCAACCGCACTACCATAAAATGCTCGAATGGTGCAGAGAACACCATATTCCTGCCCGAGGACGCAAAGGCTACCAAGATAACGCTGTGGAGCTACACCAATGTCTCCACGCCCAACAGGACAAGCTACTGGGCATCGGTGGGAGGAAAGGAATACACACAGGAGGAGTCGGTCATCTTGCAAGAGACCAAGGACACAAGCAACCCTTCACGTGCCTCTTTCGACCTCGATGACTTGCAGCACACCATAACCTTCCGCAACACGGGCGAACAGCAATGCGTCATCGTTGCCATCGACTACTACACAGGAGGGACTAATGGCATCACCACCATCGACTCTTCCGGCAAGCCTGCAAAAGTGGAGTATTTCACTCCTTCAGGAGAGCGTGTCGCCACACCTTCGACTGGACTGTACATGATGCGTGTCACCATGACCGACGGAAAGACAGTGACAAGGAAGGTGGTGTTTTGAACATCCCCAAAACAAATGCAGATATGGTGACAGTCCCTTTTCGCCCTTGTGAAAAGGGACTGTTTCCTTTTTGATTCCACTTTTCTTTATCCTTTTTTTTGGGTGGGTCGCTTTTTTTTCCTACCTTTGCCGGCGAATTGAGGACGATGGGATGTGAGGACGGCTTTGGCTCATCGCATACCATCAAAGTTTAACTTAACAAAAAGTGGGTTTCAATCCCATTACAGACATTTATGGACGACTATCCGGCGGAAAAATTTATTTCGTTGGCGTGAGGCGGCAAAACAGTTGTTTGTCCTTGCGCCGTGAGTTTTTTTCTCTTTGCTAATCACGTGGAGGATGAACAAATGAAGACATTCTGGAACTATAGTGGTGGTCTGAACACGCTCCAAGCGTGGCAGCCTAATTGTTGGATACAGGTGACTTGTCCCACAGACGAGGACCGTGAGTATCTCGAAAACGAGTTTAAAATCCCTGACTATTTCCTCACCGACATCAGCGATACCGATGAGCGTGCCCGTTATGAATATGATGATGGATGGATGCTGATAATCTTGCGTATTCCATACGTCAAGGAGATTCGCTCGCGCACTCCATACACCACCGTGCCGCTTGGAATCATCCACAAGCGTGACGTCACCATCACCGTGTGTTATTACGAGACCAACATGATGATAGACTTCGTGAGCTATCAACAAAAACGGGGTGAGGGCTTCATCGACTATGTGGACATGATTTTCAGGGTGTTCCTCTCATCGGCTGTGTGGTACCTGAAAAGGCTCAAGCAGATAAACAACCTCATCGAGAAGGCCAAGAGGAATCTCGACAAGGAAGTGAACAATGAGTCGCTCATCGGACTGAGCCGCCTGCAGGATTCACTGACATATTTCGCCACTTCCATCAGGGGAAATGAGAACTTGCTGGCCAAGCTGAAGTTCAAGCTGCAAATCGACGAGTTGGATGCCGACATGATAGAGGACGTGAATATCGAGATGAGTCAGGCACGAGAAACCACCAACATCTACTCCGACATCTTGGAGTCGACGATGGACACATATTCCAGCATCATCAACAACAACATGAACACCGTGATGCGTACGTTGACCTCTGTCTCCATTCTCATGATGTTCCCCACGCTCATAGCAAGCCTCTTCGGAATGAACCTGATCAATGGCATGGAGAATTCAGAGGTGGGATTCCCCATCGCCCTGATTATTTCCGTGGCTGTTTCAGGACTTATCTGGTGGATTTTCAGACACAAGAGGCTTATATGATGCACTTCGAGTTGAGGGGCATGAAATATGATCTTGATACTGAAAGGTAGAATTTTGGAAGGATGAATTTCCTTCCATTTTTTTTCGTTTTTTCTTGGAGTGTATCCATTTTTTTTATATTTTTGCCAGTGTAAACTATTTAATAACAAAAACTATGAAAAGACGTTTAATATTATTTTTGATGATGCTAACGGTGACGGCATCTTTCGCACAGTTCAGCGGTAAGGGAACAGGTAAAAGTGGAGATCCTTATCAAGTCACCACTGCAGCCCAGCTTGACGAATTGCGTAATTTCTTGGGGTCCGGTACTTATATTTATGTCAAGTTGATGAACGATATCGACTTGACCGATTATATTGCGCAGAAATATCCTTATGGCGGATGGAGTCCCATTGGCAGTGGAATACCTGATGATTATGAGGGAGATCATTACTATGGAGATAATGAGAATGTTTTCCATGGTACCATTTATGGAAACAATAAGACAATCAAGGGGTTGACTATTCACAACAATGCTGATTACTTAGGCTTGTTTGGAGCTTTTGATGGCAGCATTTACGACTTGACGGTTGAGGTGGATATCACCAATGATTATCGCAACAGTTCACATGCGCCTGAAGGAAAAGGAAACCATGTCAACAGAGAAGTCCCAATGGGCGATTATGTTGGAGGCCTTTTTGGAATAGCATACGACGCATATGTTTCAAACTGTGTGGTGAAGGGTAATGTCCTCGGAATGGAGGATGTAGGAGGCTTTTGTGGATATTCCTATGGTGGCTCCTTTAATAATTGTACTTTTGAAAGTGGCAGTGTAGATGGAGGTGGAGAGGTAGGAGGCATTTGTGGTAAAGGATCCTCCAGCTTCTCGAGCTGCAGAGTCAAGGCCGAAATAAATGGTGGTTCATTTTCAATTGGTGGTATCTGCGGATGGGGTGAATGGTGCGAAATTAACGACTGCGGCTATTCTGGAAACATAAATGGTGATGAGTATGTAGGTGGTATTGTAGGGTATTTAACAGATGGCACCATAACTTCTTGTTGGACTTCATGCCATCTCTCAGGTCTTGCCAATCATGGTGGCATAGTGGGTAAAATGGAATATGGCATTATCAAGAATTGTCGTGGGAATGGTACTATAAATGGCTTTAACAATTTAGGAGGAATAGTAGGATGCATAGGAAATGATTTGTCTATTGAAAACGATTATTATCATGGATTTGGACAATCTTCGGTAGAGAAATGTATAAATCAATACATGACATTGGAAGGTTTTTCGTATGTAGGTGGCATCGTGGGACTATGCAACAATATAGAAACCACAATAAAAGAATGCGAAGCTTTTAATGGAGACATCAAAAGTGTTCGTAATGAAAATGATGCAGTTTCTACGGATCATTATGATTATGTAGGAGGCTTGGCAGGCTATTTTGCAGGCGAAATGACAGATTGCTTCTCTTATGGCATGAATGTTACCGGCGAGAATTATGTAGGTGGACTTGTAGGCCAGTTTGTAGGTGGAACCCTACGTAACTGCTATTCGAGAAACCGCATTTCAGGGCTTGAAAATGTTGGAGGCTTGTGTGGGGAAGTAAAATGTAATTCAAGCGAGAAGGCAATTGTGGAGTCGTGCTTCTCCAGCAATTACAAGATAGCCTTTTCTGGCGACACTCAGCACAAGGGAATGGCGTTTGGCGCATGCAATGGCTCATACAGCATGCCAGCCAACACAGACTCCAAGGCAAATGTCTCTTTGAGAACGACAGAACAAACCGTGGGAGGTGTGGTAGTGGCACAGTTTGAAAGCAACTTGCTCAACGGACGGGATATCGCATATTCTGCCGCCACCCTCGAAAGATATTACGTGTCGAAAGGATGGAATTTCACAAATATCTGGATGTTTGATAAAGACGGACCGTATTTTGGATTTCCCAATTTGCGTCATGTATCGCCATCTGCCTGGTCATGGGTTACTAAAGGCTTTCATTTGACATCGGAACCACTTGTGCTCAACAAGCAGACAGGAGGAACGCTTAAGGTCACAATGTCCGATTCTGAAGATAGCAAAATAAACATAGGAGTGCAGTTCACCCTTGTGCTGCCCGCCGGTGTCTCCATCAAGAAAGTGGCGGGAGAATATGACATCAAGCCACTTGGAAAACTTGACGGGCACACCATCGCTTGCAACCGACTTGACGATGGCTCTTACAAGATAATGGTGTTCTCTGTCAACATGAAACGATTCAATCCTGCGGGAGATGGCTTGATGAGCATAGGTCTCGAGGCTGGCGACAGTGCAGTGCCCGACATCTATGATGTGTTCTTCAAGGATGTGGTGTTCGCGCAATTGGAAGAGGGAGCCACAGTGTCCACGTCTTACAAAGATTCT
>CAMJLI010000095.1 GCA_946406585.1 uncultured Prevotellaceae bacterium
TCGCTCTCTGCTATCTTCTGCAGCATGGTTTCTGCCACGTCGCTATGTTTGTGCAGGTAGTTGTCCACCTCTTGCTTGATGAAGTCGCCAACATACTTGTTCACCGACACGCCATTGGGACTCATGGTCAGCGAACCGAGCTTGATTTTTGTCTGGCTCTCAAACATCGGTTCTTCGATGTTTACGGCGATGGCTGCCACCAGTCCGTTGCGGATGTCGCTGTATTCGAAGCCTTTCCCTGAGAATTCCTTTATGGTCTTGGCTATATGCTCCTTGAAAGCGCTTTGGTGCGTTCCTCCTTGGGTGGTGTGTTGTCCGTTCACGAAGGAGTGGTACTCTTCGCCGTATTGGTTGGTGTGTGTGAAGGCTATCTCGATGTCTTCCCCTTTCATGTGAATGATGGGGTAGATGCCCGGCGTTGTCATGGTGTCGTTGAGCAAGTCTTCCAGTCCGTTGCGGCTGAGAATCCTCCTGCCATTGTACATTATCGTCAGTCCGGTGTTGAGATAGGTGTAGTTCCTCAACATGTTTTCCACTATCTCGTCGTGGAAATGATAGTTCTTGAACATCGTGTTGTCGGGCTCGAACCAGATGTATGTTCCGTTTTCGTCGTCCGACTTCTTCGTCTCATCCAACTGCAGTTCACCTCTGTTGAAAGTGGCCTTGCGCACCATGCCGTCCCTATAAGACCTCACTTCAAATCTGGCGCTCAGGGCGTTGACGGCTTTCACGCCGACACCGTTGAGGCCCACGCTCTTCTTGAAGGCCTTGGAGTCGTATTTTCCACCGGTGTTGAGCACGCTGACGGCCTCGATGAGCTTCCCTTGGGGTATGCCGCGGCCATAGTCGCGCACCCTCACTCGCAGGTTGTCTTCAATGTCAATCTCGATGCGTTTTCCCGCATTCATCTTGAATTCGTCGATGGAGTTGTCGATGACCTCCTTGAGCAGGACGTAAATGCCGTCTTCGGGCAGCGAGCCGTCGCCCAGTCGGCCGATATACATTCCAGGCCGTGTGCGTATGTGCTCTATGCCTGTCAGTGTGCGTATGTTTTCGTCTGTATATTCTACTTGTTCTGTGTCTGTTGTGAATAGTTGGTCTTCTTGCATGTATTGTTGCTTTTTCAGAAGTTGTTTTTTATTCTATGGTCTTCTTGTAGCAGCGGCGCCGCTTGTGGAGTTCTGTTTTCAGTTCTCCCCATTGGCTTTGCACGTTTGTGTTGGTTTCCATCTCCACATTGGTCTCTCCCCATTCGAATCCGTATGCGGAATAGCGTGGGATGAGGTCGGAGAAGAGCAATGCGTTGGCGCCCTTGTTGCGGTATTCCGGGAGCACGCCGACGAGATACAGGTCCACGATGTTGGTCTTGTGCCATTTGATGGCCCTGAGCAGGTGCCACCAGCCGAAGGGCCACAGCCGTCCGCGCCAGCATTTTTGCAGTGCCTTGGTGAGCGACGGCAGGGTGAGTCCCACACCCACCACCTTGTGCGGCTCGATGTTCCAGTCCTCTATCACCGTGAAGAGGTTCAGGTCGGCCATTGGCATGTAGGTGTTCACGTATTGGTCCACCTGGCGCTCGGTGAGTTCCGAGAAGGAGTAGAGGTCTTTGAAGCATTCATTGATGACCTTGAAGACTTCTTGTCCGTAGCCGCCCTCAAAGACTTCCTTGCGGGTGAGCTTTTTCACGTGCAGGTTGTACCGGCGCTCTATCATGCTTGCTATCTTGGCATATCTCTCCGGCACCTCTTTCGGCACGAACAGCTTGAATTCCACGTAGTCGTTGTCTTTCTCGAAGCCACCCATCTTTTCGATGTGCTCTGGATAGTATGGGTAGTTGTATATGGTGGCCAATGTGCCGAGTTGGTCGAATCCCCAGATGAGCATGCCTTCCGGGTCCATGTCGGTGAATCCCAGTGGTCCCACGATTTCGGTCATGCCCTTGCTCTTGCCGTAGTCTTCCACGGCTTTTATCAGGGCGGTGGACACTTCGATGTCGTCGATGAAGTCAATCCATCCGAAACGCACCACCTTGCGGTTCCATTTGCCGTTTGCCTTATGGTTGATGATGGCTGCTACACGGCCCACGATGCGGTTGTCCTTGTAAGCCAGATAATATTCTGCCTCACAAAACTCGAATGCGGCATTCTTGTCCTTGCTCAGCGTGCCCCAGTCGTCGCTGAAGAGGACAGGGGCGTCGTATTTGTTGCCTTTATAAAGGTCGTAATGAAATTCGATGAATCGCTTTAGGTCCTTGCGTGTCTCTACTTTTTTTATCGCAATTGCAGACATGTAAAAAAATTATTGGTGATCTTTGTAACTTGCAAAGGTAAGCATATTTGGCTACTTCGCCAAATTTTCCTTTATTTTTTCTCACATACGAAAATGATGTGTGTGTTGTCGGCGGTGGTGGTGGCGAAAAGGTAGTATTTTCCTCCGTCTGCCATTTTCAGCCGCTGTCGCAGTTGTGCTGTCGTCAAGGGGAAATTTCTCACGGTGATGTTGGCTTGTCTTATGTCTTGGAGATTGGTGCGCAGCAGTCGCTTGTTCATCGTCGTTGTCCTGATGATGTGCATTGTCCGCCCGGGGAAGTCTTGCTTGTAGGAGTTTGAGATGAACAAGTGGCTGTTTGGCGAGATGGCTTTGATTTCGTATTTTCTTGCAAGGGTGGAGAAGCACCCTCCTTTCATTATGGCGGCATGTGGTTCGTAGAGCCATGTTGCACTCATGGCTTCGTCGGTGGAGGTTATTGCCGGCGCGGGTGTTGCCGACAGTTCGTTTTCTTCGTCGGTGATGAATGTCCCGTTGTCGTTGACGCAGAAGAGCCTCACCGGAACATTGGTTTGTTGTGCCGACAGCACTACGAGTAGTTCTTTGCACTCGTTGGCTGTGGCGAGGATGTGTATTTCTTTTACAGAGTGTGGTGCGGTGTCGTTGATGATTCTCTTTGTCTCATGCCAGTCGAGCATGGGCGACAGCTTGAGCATGATGACATTGGCGGTGGTGAGCAACTGCGGCAGCAGTGGCAGGATGTCGGGCGTGCAGTCCTTGATGGCGAAGGTGCGCCCTCCATGGCTGTCGCGTCGTGCTGGGTCGATGAATAGCAGTTGCAGGTGGGGCAGTTTCTCCAACTGCTGAATGCTGTCTCCCTCCCATATTTCCACTCCTTTGAGATTCAAGGCTTTGAAATTGTTTCGTGCACATTCGCATAGTTCCTGTTGTTGTTCAATGTATATGCTTCGAGTGAAAAGTGCGGAGAGGAAAGAGAAGTCCACACCCAGGCCGCCGGTAAGGTCGGCAAAAGTCCTGTCGCCTGCATCCGTCTGTCCTTCATCCATCCATCTTTTGGCTACATCCACCTTGTATCGTGCTGCTTCCTCTGACGAGCATTGTTCCATTGCTAGGTGGTGAGGGTAGATGATGTCGTCGCATCTCGCCCATGTTGGCAGTTTTGCGCTTGCCTTTTGCCATCCTGCTATTTGCTCGATGGCAAGGGGCATTTCCACATCAGGGTATCTTTTGGCTTGCAGTGCCAGGGAGCTGATGTTGTCGTTTCGATGTCCGAGGATGAATGCTTTGGTGGTGGACTTCATGATGATGGGCGGCAGCAATCAATAGCCCCCTCCGGTTTTGGAGGGGGCGAAATGGTTGTAGTGTTTTAGAATTTCACTTTTGGAGCTTTTTGCGCTTCAGCATCTGCAGCGAACTTCTCCATTGTCCTGAATCCGAATATTCCTGCCAACAAGTTGTTTGGGAATTTTCTTATATGGCGGTTGTATTCGGTCACTTTCTCATTGAACTTGTTTCTTGCCTCGTTGATGCGGTTTTCTGTTCCTTCGAGTTGCTTTTGCAGGTCGAGGAAGTTCTCGTTGGCCTTCAGGTCAGGATAGTTCTCCGATACGGCGATGAGTCTTCCCAATGCCGAGCCGAGTTCGCCCTGGGCCTTTTGGTATTGCTGCAGCTGTTCCGGGGTGCAGTTGCTTGGGTCGATGTTGATTGATGTTGCCTTTGCACGAGCCTCCACCACTTCTTTCAGGGTGTTCTCCTCATGTTGTGCATACCCCTTTACAGTTTCCACCAAGTTGTCGATGAGGTCGTATCTGCGCTGGTAAGCCGATTGTACATCTGCGGCAGCCTGAGTGGCTTCCTCTTGGACTCCAACCATGCCATTGTAGGCAGAGATACCCCATAATACTGCCACCGCAACGATGGCAAGAATGGTCATTGTACTTTTTTTCATGATGTTTCTCTATTTATTAGTGATTGATTGTTTGCATGATGTCACCAGCCGCCGCCGGCACCGCCGCCGCCAAACGAACCGCCGCCGTAGCTGCCGCCGCCAAATCCGCCGCCTCTGCCGAATCCACCACCGAATCCGCCGCCGCCGATATAGATGTTGCCGCCGCTATAACCGCTGCCTCCGCTATATCCGCTGCCACCGGTGAAGCCTTTGCCTCCATGGTGACGCCAGAGGTAAATGATGATTCCTACGATGATGAGGAACAATAATATGTCGCCAAAGGTGATCTCGTCTCCACTGGCTGTTTGTGTGGTGGATGGTGGCAGTTCGCCGCTCTTCAACTGTGAGTAGATGGCGAAACAGGTCTGCACCACGGCCATGTCGGGATTGTTGGCGCGCATGTATGGCTGGATGAAGTTCCTGCCTATCTTGGCGCATGTTATGTCTGGCAGATAAGCTTCGAGTCCCTTGCCGGGTGCTATGAAGTATTGGTGGTCTTCCACAGCTATCACCACCACGAGTCCGGTGCGTGTGTCCTTGTATCCTATTCCATAGTTGTTGCCCACGTCTTGTGCCATCCTGAAGGCATCGCCGTTTTTCACGTGTCTTACGATGATGAATGCCGACTGCACGTCCAGTTCGCTGTTGAGCTTGCGTAGATAGTAGTTGGCCGTGTCTCTGTATTCAATGTTTAGGATTTCGTCGGGGTCGCTGACGAATTGTGTGGAATCTTGGAGGAAAACAAGTTGGATGTGCTCGGCATCCCAAATTGGAAAGCCGTCTTCGGCTTTTTCCAAATCGGCAGCCCAAGCCATCATGCCGACAGCCATCATGGCTGTCAGCCACAGAAAGCGAAGCATTCTAATGCTTGTCTGGGTTTTGGCGGTCATGTTGTTGAAAATGCGAAAAGTGATGCAAATATATGCATATTTTGTGACAAATGCAACTTTTTCCCAAAATATCGTGATAAGTTGATGTCAAAACTGTTTGTGCCTTGTCAAGCGAGCATTGCAAGAGCCTTGTTCTCTGCTTGTTCCATGATTTGCCTCTCGCCGGGTCCCTTGTCGTTTATGCCACACAAGTGGAGGATGCCATGTATGATGACACGATGCAGTTCGTTGTCGTATTCGGTGCCTTGCTGCATGGCATTTGAGGCCACCGTGTCGAGTGAGATGACGATGTCGCCACTGATGGTGTCGCCTTCGGAGTAATCGAATGTGATGATGTCGGTATAGTAGTCGTGCCCCAGGTATTGGTTGTTGACGGCGAGTATGTTCTCGTCGTTTACGAACATATACCCTATGTCGCCCACAGTCTTGCCGTAGGAGGCTGCCACGGCCTTTATCCATGATGTGGTGTCCCGCTTTTTTATTTTTGGCATTTTCACGCCGTCAGCATTGTATGTAATCATGAGTTTATGGTTGGTCGTTTTTGATTGATGGCTATTTCTTGCTTGGTGAATGGTCTGCCTTGCTTGGTGAAGGGAGGTATGGGGTGATGTCTTTGCCGTTGAGGGCAAGGGTTCTCACCATCGACGAACTGATGCACGCCAAGTCGGGTGATGCGAACAGTATCACGGTCTCGAGTCCGCTGAGTAGCCGGTTGATGTCGGCTTGTTCGCGCTCATATTCAAAATCCTTGACATTGCGCACGCCTTTCACCACACATTGCGCTCCCTCTCGAATGGCAAAGTCTACGGTGAGGCCCTCATAGCCTTTCACTTCCACTCTTGGGTTGTCGGCGTAGACCTTGGCAATGTTGCTGATTCGTTCTTCTGTTGGAATGGAATATTTTTTGTTCTCGTTTATTCCCACTCCGATTACGATATTGTCGGCGATGGCCAATGCTCGTTTCACGATGTCGGCATGTCCTATTGTGAAAGGGTCGAAACTGCCTACGAAGATGGCTTTTTTCATTTGATGCAGATATCAGTGTGTGATGGTTGTATAAATGAGAATCATATGTCCATGTGATGCTCACTGGTCGGCGAACAGGTCTTGCTGCATTGCTGTTCCACTGTATGGGTTGCGCCCCAGGTGCCGGTATGCCAGTTCGGTGACCATGCGTCCTCGTTGCGTGCGTTTTATGAATCCCTCCATGATGAGGAATGGCTCGTAGACCTCCTCCACGGTGCCGCTGTCCTCGCCGATGGCTGTCGCTATTGTAGAAATGCCCACTGGCCCGCCACGGAACTTGTCTATGATGGTTGTTAGAATCTTGTTGTCTATTTCGTCAAGACCATATTGGTCTATGTTGAGGGCGGTGAGTGCTATCCGTGCGATGTCGGTGTTGATGGTTCCATTGCCCCTCACTTGGGCGAAGTCGCGCACACGTCTCAGCAGGGCGTTGGCAATGCGTGGCGTGCCTCTGCTGCGCCGTGCTATCTCCACTGCTGCGTCGTGCATCATGGGGACTCCAAGGATGCCGGCCGACCGCTCCAGTATTTTTGTGATTGTCTCCGGGTCGTAGTATTCCAGATGCATGTTGATGCCGAATCGTGCCCGCAGGGGAGCGGTGAGCAGTCCGCTGCGTGTGGTGGCGCCAACAAGGGTGAAGGGGTTGAGGCTCAACTGTATGGAGCGGGCAGATGGTCCCTTGTCTATCATGATGTCGATGCGGTAGTCTTCCATCGCGGAATACAGGTATTCCTCCACCACGGGGGAGAGACGGTGTATCTCGTCGATGAACAGCACGTCGTTGGGCTCCAAGGATGTGAGTATTCCGGCCAGGTCGCCGGGCTTGTCGAGCACCGGTCCGCTGGTGAGTTTGAACCCCACTCCCAACTCATTGGCTATGATGTTGCTCAGAGTGGTCTTCCCAAGTCCCGGAGGTCCGTGCAGCAGTGTGTGGTCGAGTGGTTCGCCACGGTATTTGGCAGCCTCCACAAACACCTGGAGGTTGTCCACAACGCTCTGCTGGCCACTGAAGTCGGAAAAGCGCAGCGGTCGCAGTGCATTTTCGAAATCTTTTTCTGCCGTGCTTATCCGCTCTTTTCTTATGTCGAAGTTTTCATCCATTATTTATTCCTGCAATATTTTATATTCCTCCAATATTGTTCAGAGAACTGCGAACAAAGGTAGTGAAAGCCACTCAAAAAACCAAATATTTATGGCTACAAATATGCAATCAATAAATAATTATCCTTTGGAATAATATCATATACATCCCCTCTATCTTCTCTATCCTTTCTATCTTCTCCTCT
>CAMJLI010000096.1 GCA_946406585.1 uncultured Prevotellaceae bacterium
GTCTTTGAGAAAGGATAGTCTTTAAAAATGGTCTGGAGGCTCACCTCCAGACCATTTTTATTATCAGAGTACTCAGAATTCTCGGAGTACTCGGAGTACTCGGAGTATTCACATTACTCTGATTGGTCATTTCAGCACACCCAGTTCGCGACCCACCTTTATGAAGGCATTGATGCAGCGGTCGAGCTGCTCTCTGTTGTGCCCTGCAGATATCTGCACCCTTATTCTCGCCTGGCCCTTTGGCACCACAGGATAATAGAATCCTGTCACATAAATGCCTTCCTCCAACAGGCGGTTGGCGTATACCTGCGACAATGGAGCATCATAGAGCATGACAGCACAGATGGCACTCTGGGTCGGCTTGATGTCGAATCCGGCAGCCATCATCTTCCCGCGGAAATACTCCACATTCTCCACAAGACGGTCGTGTATCTCATTGCTTTCCTTCAACATCTTGAAGACCTCAAGACTAGCCCCTATGATACATGGTGCCAAGGAGTTGGAGAAGAGATACGGACGGCTGCGCTGACGCAACATCTCTATTATTTCACGACGGCCTGTGGTGAAACCACCAAGAGCACCACCAAACGACTTGCCAAGAGTGCCAGTGTAGATGTCCACACGACCGTATGTGCCACATAGCTCGCTCACGCCATGACCCGTGGTGCCCACGACACCTGCCGAGTGCGACTCATCCACCATCACGAGGGCATCATATTGCTCTGCCAGATCGCAAATCTTGTCCATCGGAGCCACATTGCCATCCATGGAGAACACGCCATCGGTGACGATGATGCGGAAACGCTGGGCTTGGGCTTCCTTCAGACAACGCTCCAAGTCGGCCATGTCTGCATTGGCATAACGGTAGCGCTTGGCCTTGCACAGGCGCACCCCGTCGATAATGGACGCATGGTTGAGGGCATCGGAGATGATGGCATCCTCCTCTGTGAACAATGGTTCGAACACGCCACCATTGGCATCGAAGCATGCAGCATAGAGAATGGTGTCCTCGGTCTTGAAATAGTCGGATATGGCAGCCTCCAGTTCCTTGTGTATGTCCTGGGTGCCGCAAATGAACCTGACGGAGGACATTCCGAAGCCACGACGGTCCATCATGCGCTTGGCTCCCTCTACCAACCGGGGATGGTCTGACAGACCCAAATAATTGTTGGCACAGAAATTGAGAACTTCCTTCCCTTTCACTGTTATGGCAGCTCGCTGCGGACTCTCTATGATGCGCTCTTCCTTGTAAAGGCCAGCCTCACGAATCTCTGAGATTTGAGTGCTGAGGTGTTGTTGCATTTTTCCAAACATGAGATTAGATTTTTGATAAACACCACAAAGTAAGCAATAATTTTCGAGACTGCACGAAATAATCTGTTAAAACTATATCAAAATGCAAGAAACATTCATTTTTTTCCCTTTTTCGTATCGTTTTTGGGAAATATTTGCTTACTTTGCGTCTTGGAAAACAACACAACCTACACACAATAATATGAAAAACATACTGATTATCGGATCCACCGGTCAAATAGGTTCCGAACTAACAATGGAACTGCGTCAGCGCTATGGCAACGACAATGTGGTAGCCGGCTACATCACTGGTGCCGAACCAAAAGGCGAACTACGTGAGTCGGGGCCGATGGCCATGGCTGACGTCACCGACGGAGACATGATTGCAGAAGTGGTGAAGAAATACAACATCGACACCATCTACAACTTGGCAGCCCTGCTCTCTGTGGTGGCTGAGAGCAAGCCTCGCCTGGCATGGCGCATTGGCATCGACGGACTATGGAACATCCTCGAAGTGGCACGCGAAAACAACTGTGCCGTGTTCACACCGAGCAGCATCGGCTCTTTCGGTCTCAGCACGCCTCATGTAAGGACGCCACAGGACACCATTCAAAGGCCACGCACCATCTATGGTGTGTCGAAAGTGACCACGGAACTGCTGAGCGACTATTATTATTTTAAATATGGTGTGGACACAAGGTCGGTGAGGTTCCCTGGCATCATATCATACCTCACCCCACCGGGAGGGGGCACCACCGACTATGCTGTAGACATCTTCTATTCTGCCGTAAGGGGAGAGAAATTCATTTGCCCGCTCAAACAAGGCACCCTGCTCGACATGATGTACATGCCCGACGCACTGAAAGCCGCAATAACGTTGATGGAGGCTAACCCAGAAAGACTCGTACATCACAATGGCTTCAATGTGGCTGCCATGAGCTTTGCACCAGAAACAATCTACGCCGAGATAAAGAAGCACAAGCCCGACTTTGAGATGGTGTATGACGTTGACCCTCTGAAACAGAGCATCGCAGAAAGTTGGCCGGACAAGATGAACGACACATGCGCCCGACGTGAATGGGGCTGGGCACCTCTCTACGACATCCGCACCATGACCATCGACATGCTCAACAAATTGGACAAGCGGCTGAACGGCTGAAGAGAAAGAGAAAGAGAAAACGACTCCTATGGATTGGTGGCGATGCGGAAAGACTTCGTCACCTTTCCTTTGTATGTGTTCACATCCATGCGTACAACATCTCCCTTGGAGTAATTCCCCAAGGGGATGCTCACATAGACCTTTGACGTGTAATACTCCGGCACCTTGCCTTGGTCGTGAAACAGGCGCAGGCAGTGCTCGTGATTGCCATCCGGCATTGTCAGCACCGTGTCGCACACTACGCCCAATGTCTGCCGGGCCTTGTCATCATCGCCCTTTCCCGTCTTCACGTCAAGCCCCATGTTGACGTATTTTCCATTGGCACTCAGCCAGACGCTCTCAAGTCCCACCGGATGCATTATGACAGTGTCGCGACGCTGCTGCGGCACCCTCAACACAAGCACCTGGGTGGCTGTGATGCAACGTACCTTGATGCTGGCGGTGTCCTCTCGGCTGTAATACATCAAAGCACGGTATACGGAATCGGGGGTGCTTGCCCAAGAACAATCATGTTGGGGTGAAAGCACAAGGGAGTCGCCCTCGTCGGTGACGAAACTGCCCAACACACCGGCCTTGCTGCTATACGCTTCCACGAAGTCGGCACGCATGTAGGAATATTCGCCATCGCCCTTTTCATAATCGTCGCTCGTACATGACCCTAACGGCAACAAGAGCAACAACAGTCCCATCGACAAGCAAACAGTCCGGCGGGTCATGACAAGGCAAGTTGGTTGCGGGCAGGGTTTGCATACATCGCAAGCATCCGCTCCCTCAGGAAATCGGTGTCTGGGGCTTCCAGGTCCACTTTCGACAACTGCTTCTCCATATACGCAAGGAATGTCTTCTTGTCCGTCTCGGTATAACGACCTGCATGGGTGTCTGTGCCATCCAGCAAATCAAGGGCAACAAAATTGTTGGGATAAAGCCTGTAATGCCGATGTATCTCCCGGTCTATATGGTCTGCCACCCTGTCGAAGAATTCGCCCTTTGGCACATCCACAAGAGTGTCGAGGTAATCGTCGATGCATGGTGCGCAGTGATAGTGTATCCGCCCCTTGTAGCCCATGATTCCCGTGCGCATGCTCACCACGTCGTCGGTAGCCGACTTACGGAAGTCGGCATTGTCACGGCGCTGTTGCATTTCCCTTGCTTTCAAGAAGTCACATGGGTCAAACTCGTATGATATGGCAAGCGGAACAATATGCAGGGCTTTCAAGCGTTCCTGGGGAGACCCCTCGCCGCCCATGGCCATCATCTTCAATATTGCCGGCTGCGTACGGTCGTTGGAATCCTTTGCCCTGCCCTCCCGCTGGGCAATCCATATGTTCTCTTTTTTCTCTGCTATAGCGAAATGCATGTACTCCGACATGCGCTTGCTCGCCATCAGCATCTGCCGTGGAGGCAGGCTCCTCTCCACGATGAACGACTTGTTGATGCGCACCAAGTCCTTCACCCAAGGCAGGGAAAGCAGGTTGTCGCCGATGGCTATTTCGCAGGTGGTGGTGAATCCCACATCAATGAGCAACTTGTCGAGCAAGGCTGAATCGAGCACTATGTCGCGGTGGTTGCTCACGAAGGTGTACCTGCACTCAGTGTTCACAGCTTCCACGTCCATGTCGCATCCCTTGCTGGCCTTTGCCAACAAGTCTTCCAGGAAACCATAACAGAAAGCCTTTTGGAAGTCAAGACTTGTGGCACACGCCTTCATCTTCGTGGCGATAGCCTCCAAAGGCACGTTAGGATAAAGATATGCCAAGACGGCACAAAACTGCTTGTCGGCCAACAACCGTTCGAAGGCTTGTGGCAGTTCCTCTGGCTCGTAAGGCCTGATGTCATCGAAGATGGACGGTATTTTCATGGCTGTGGTTGTATTAGAATTGGTTTTCCACTATGTCGGTGAGTACCTGCGACATTTCAAGTCCGGCAGCCCTCACCTGTTGCGGGATGAAGCTTGTAGCTGTCATGCCTGGTGTGGTGTTCACCTCGAGCATGTTTATCTTATAGCCTCCCTCGCTGTTCTTGGTCAGTATGTAGTCGATGCGGATGATGCCGTTGCAATGCAAGATGTCATAGATGGCACTGGTGATTTGTGCCACGCGCTGTGCCGTCTCCTCCGGTATGCGTGCTGGCGTTATCTCATCCACCTGTCCGTTGTATTTGGCATCATAGTCGAAAAACTCATTTGAAGTGACCACTTCAGTGGCAGGCAGCAACACCGTCTTTTCCTTCGTCTTGTAGCATCCCATGGTCACTTCCACGCCGTCGAGATATTGCTCCACCATCACTTCGTCGCTCTCCATCATGGCCTTGCGGACAGCAGGGGCCAACTGGTCGATGTTTTTCACCTTCGACACTCCGAAACTGCTGCCATCGTTTGCCGGCTTCACGAAGCACGGCATGCCTATGCGTTCCATGATGTCGTCGTCGCTCACCAGGTGTTCCTGTCCTCTGCGGATGAGCAAGCTCTCAGCCACACTCACACCATATGACCGCAGGTACTGGTTGAGAACGAACTTGTCGAATGTCATTGCCTCCACAAGCACGCCGCTGGTGCTGTAAGGGATGTCCATCAACTCAAAATACCCCTGCAAGATTCCATTTTCTCCTGGTGTTCCATGGATGGTGATATAGGCATAATCAAAAAGCTTCTTTTTGCCGTCCTCAACAAACGAGAAATCATTGCGGTCGATTTTGGAAGTCGTGCCGTCATGCAGGTTGACATGCCAGTCGTTTCCCTTGATGTCGACGACATAAACATTGTAGCGCTGCTTGTCGAAGAATGAATACAAGCCCTGCGCCGAACGGAGTGAGACGTCGTGTTCTGATGAGTCGCCACCACATACTATGGCGATAGTTCTATGTGTATTGTTCATCTTTAATACTATTTTCTATTTTTCTTATAATTCTTTTTCCTTTTAATATCTAGTGGTTCATTCTTGAATGTTCTTGTATTCGTCGCCTTTCATCTTCACGTGCCATTTGTCGATAAGTGTAGCCAGGTCGGACGGCATCGGCGACTCGAAGTCCATTTGCTTTTTTGTCACGGGATGCACAAAGCCAAGTGTTCTGGCGTGCAGTGCCTGACGCGGGCACACCTTGAAGCAATTGTTGATGAATGCCTTGTAGGTGGAACTTCTCTCTCCTCTCAGTATTTCTGTCCCCCCATAACGCTCATCACCGAAAAGCGGGTGGCCTATGTGCTTCATGTGAGCCCTTATCTGATGGGTGCGCCCTGTCTCGAGCACGCACTCCACCATGGTGACATACCCCAGCCGCTCTATCACGCGGTAATGGGTGACTGCAGGCTTTCCCACCTCTGAGTCGGGGGGCAACACCGTCATCCTCAGCCTGTCCTTCGGGTCGCGGGCAATATTTCCCTCTATTCGCCCTACATCGTCGGTGAGGTTGCCCCATACCAATGCCACATAACTACGATGCGTGGTCTTGTTGAAGAACTGCAGTCCAAGATTGCTCTTTGCCTCAGGGGTCTTGGCAGCAACGATAAGTCCCGTGGTATCCTTGTCGATACGATGCACCAGCCCCACCTCAGGGTCGTTGGGGTCATAGCCGGGACAGTCGCGCAGATGCCATGCAATGGCATTCACCAAGGTGCCTGTGAAATTACCGCAGCCAGGATGCACCACCATCCCTGCCGGCTTGTCTATCACCATGAGGACGTCATCCTCGTAAACAATGTCAAGGGGGATGTCCTCGGCCTCTATGGAAGTCTCGAATCTAGGACGGTCGAGCATGAGGGTGACAACATCATCGGGCCTCACCTTATAGTTGCTCTTTACCGGTTTGTCATTCACATGCACAAACCCGGCGTCTGCCGCCTTCTGGATGCGGTTGCGGCTGGAATGCTGCAACTTCTCGCACATGTATTTGTCGATTCGCAAAGGCACCTGACCCTTGTCCACCACAAAGCGAAAATGCTCATAAAGTTGCGGTGAGTCGCCCTCTATCTCGTCTGGATCCACCAAGGCATCTGTAAATGGAGTATCTACCATCGATGGGTGTGTAAACTAATAATGTTCTATAAAAATGATGTGTTCCCTATTCCGGCTTCAATGTCTTTGGTGCTGCCGGAACAGTAGGGGCTGTCGACACTGTGGGGATGTCCACCTTGGAGAATGCCGAAGAAGTGCTTGCCGGTTGGGGCCCCTCGGAGCTTTCGCTTTGGCTCACGCTGCTTCTCTCAGCCCTGTTCTTATAATGCGAGCGATACCTCTGGGGCTTCGTTTCTTCCTCCTTTTCCTCTTCTTCTTCACCAAAATAATAATTGTTGCTGTCGATATAGGTTATATGCTCGTTGATGTCGCGACGACCGTCACCCACCTGTATTATGAGCTGGTCTTCCACCGAAACCCTTTGCCCGGCAGACAACTGCTGGCCCTGGCACTTGATGCCATAAACCCATTCCTTTTCTCCCGGTATGTACTCAGGCGTTCCCAACTGGAAGCCGAGGGCCGTGAGCTTGGACTGTGCATCACGCAGCGAACTGTTGTCGATGATATCTGGCAAAGGACGCTTGGGGATGCTTGGGGCATTGATTTTGACATATACCAAACGGCCGGGCTTTACTATCTCGCCTGGCAACGGCGACTGCTCAAGCACGCAGTCGTGTGGCATTGTCTTCACATAGTCGGTGTCACTCACCACCATTTCAAGATGCACCTGGCCAAGCATGTCCTCTGCTTCGACATACGACTTGTGGGTGATGGAGGGCACTTCCACGGTCTGACCGTGGTGCGTGTAAAGGTCGAGACCATATTTCAAGGCCAGGCTAAGGAGCAACACTATGATGCCCATTGCCAATATGTTCAGCCATATAAAGGGACTCAACAGTTTCTTCAGGAAATTGTTTGCTGCCATAATCTATCATGTAAGAATTTGAGCGACATGCCTACATGCCACCTATTTAGAATGCAAAGATAAGGCAAAACGGC
>CAMJLI010000097.1 GCA_946406585.1 uncultured Prevotellaceae bacterium
CACTCGATGACGTGTCGTTCACCGTCTCCAAAGGCGAGATTTTCGGACTGATAGGCCCCGACGGAGCAGGCAAGACATCGATGTTCCGCATATTGTGCTCACTGCTGCTTCCGGAAAAAGGCACTGTCACGGTCGATGGTTACGACGTGGTGAAGCAAAAGACGGAGATACGCAAACACGTGGGCTACATGCCAGGCAAGTTCTCGCTATATCAAGACCTTACAGTTGAGGAAAACTTGAAATTCTTCGCCACTTTGTTCGGCACGACAGTGGAAGAGGGCTACGACTCCATCAAGGCCATCTATTCACAGATTGAGCGTTTCAAGGACCGTCGTGCCGGAGCCTTGTCGGGTGGCATGAAACAGAAACTGGCTCTGAGTTGCGCCCTGGTACATTCACCAAGCGTGCTTTTCCTCGACGAGCCAACGACAGGTGTGGACCCTGTGAGCCGCAAGGAATTATGGGAGATGCTCGCCATGCTCAAGGAACGCGACATCACCATCGTGGCATCCACGCCCTATCTCGACGAGGTGCGCTGCTGCGAGCGTGTAGCCTTTCTCGACCATGGCAGGATCCGTGGCATCGGCACACCAAACAAAATCCTCACTGATTTTGCCGACATCTTCAATCCCCCCGGCATCGACCATGAGAAAGCCATGGAATCAACCGACGAAAACGTCATAGAGGTAGAGCATCTGGTTAAGGCATTCGGCACATTCCATGCCGTGGACGACATCAGTTTCACGGTGAAGAGAGGGGAGATATTCGGTTTCCTTGGTGCCAATGGTGCCGGCAAGACAACAGCCATGCATATCCTCACCGGCCTCAACCAGCCAACGAGCGGCACGGGGAAGGTTGTAGGTTACGACATACGCACCGAATACGAGCAAATCAAGAAGCACATAGGATACATGTCGCAGAAGTTCTCACTCTATGAAGACCTGACTGTGGCAGAAAACATACGTCTCTTCGCAGGAATTTATGGCATGGACGACAAGGAAATAGCCCGCAAGACCGACGAGTTGCTGGAACGCTTGCAGTTTGCCGACCACAAGAACACGCTCGTTGCCTCCCTGCCCCTGGGATGGAAACAGAAGCTTGCCTTCTCCGTTTCCATATTCCACGAGCCGGGCATAGTATTCCTCGACGAACCAACCGGTGGTGTAGACCCAGCCACCCGTCGTCAGTTTTGGGAACTAATCTACGAGGCAGCCGACCGTGGCATCACGGTCTTCGTCACCACCCATTACATGGACGAGGCAGAATATTGCGACCGCATCTCCATCATGGTAGACGGCAAGATAAAGGCCATGGGCACCCCCAAAGCCCTCATGGAAGAATACCATCAGCCCGACATGAACCACGTCTTTACATTTTTGGCACGACAAGCAACGAGAAGCAGTGATTGAACAAAGAAAAAGGAAGAACGAAATGAAGCAGTTTATATCATTTGTCATCAAGGAAGGCAAGCACATCCTGCGCGACAAACGCACCATGCTCATCCTCTTCGGCATGCCGATAGCGATGATGCTCATCCTTGGTTTCGCCATCACGACAGATGTGAAAAACGTGCGCACTGTGGTGGTAACCTCGCAAATGGACCACCTGACACAACAAGCCGTGGAACGTCTTTCACAATCGGAATATTTCACAATCGTAAAGACAGTGGCGACACCACAGGAGGCAGAGCTCACCATTCGCAACCAAAAAGCCGACATGGCAATTGTCTTCGCCAAAGATTTTGCGAGCAAGAAGTCGGGCGTGCAATTCATCGTCGACGGTTCCGACCCAAACATGGCACAACAATGGACTACTTTCGCCCAATCAGTGATGGCAAACATGCAAGGAGGCGTCGTCAACACAAAAATGCTCTACAACCCACAAATGAAATCAGCATACAACTTCGTGCCAGCCGTAATGGGAATGATTCTCATGTTGATATGCGCCATGATGACCTCTATCAGCATCGTCAAGGAGAAAGAACGAGGCACAATGGAAGTCCTTCTTGTATCCCCCATCAGGCCACTGATGGTGATTATCGCCAAGGCTGTACCCTATCTGATTCTCGCCTTCGCCATCCTCATCGTCATTCTGCTGATGGCGCGTTACGTGCTTGGCGTGCCCCTTTCAGGATCATTGTTCTGGATTCTCGCGGTTTCCACCTTGTATATCTTGTTGGCACTCTCTCTTGGCCTGCTCATTTCCAACATCGCCAAGAGCCAACTTGTGGCACTGCTCGCCTCCGCCTTGTTGCTGCTCATGCCAGTGGTAATGCTTTCTGGCATGATGTTCCCTGTGGAGTCGATGCCCCCCGTGCTGCAATGGCTCTCTGCCATCATTCCACCCAAATACTACATAGAAGCCATGCGCAAGCTGATGATCATGGGAGTGGGCATCGGGGAAGTGATGAAGGAGGTGACCGTCCTCATAGCCATGACAGCTTTTTTTCTGACTATAGCACTCGTGAAATTCAAAACCCGCTTGGAATAACCGCCTATGACACTCAAATATCTCATACGTAAAGAGTTTCTCCAGATACGCCGCAACTCGTTTCTTCCCAAGCTCATCATCATGTTCCCCATCGTCATCATGTGCGTCATGCCATGGGTGATGAACATGGAAGTGAAGAACATCGTGGTGGATGTAGTGGACTTGGACCGCAGCACCAGGTCGCAACGGCTCGTCCACGACATAGAGCACAGCAACTATTTCATTTTCCGTGGTCAGAAGCCCACCTATTCCGAGGCGCTGAAGGATATCGAGCATGCCAAAGCCGACGTGGTGGTGGTAATTCCCAAAGACTACGACAAGAATCTTTCCGGGGGCCTTCTCCCCCAGGTGCTTGTTGCCACCAATGCCGTCAACGGCACCAAAGGTTCGATAGGTGCTGCCTACCTGTCGCAGATAGTTACGGCAAATGCCAACCCCAACGCACTCGCCATCCTGTCGAAAGTCTCAACCTTGACATTATACAACAAGCACCAGAACTACAAACTCTTCATGATTCCGGCATTATTCGCCATTGTGATGATGCTGATGACAGGTTTCCTTCCCACGTTGAACATCGTGGGTGAGAAAGAAGCAGGCACTATCGAGCAAATCAATGTCTCGCCAGTATCCAAATGGGTGTTCATACTCTCAAAACTAATACCCTATTGGATTATTGCTCTCTTTGTCATAACCATCTGCCTCATCCTTGCCTGGCTTGTCTATGGCATCACCCCCGAAGGTTCCATCTGGCTCATCTATCTGTTGGCAATGCTTCTGGCACTGTTTTTCTCTTCCTTCGGACTCATCGTGTCCAACTACAGCGACACCATGCAGCAAGCCGTCTTTGTGATGTGGTTTTTCATCGTCTGCACCTTGTTGCTCTCAGGCCTCTTCACCCCAGCACGTTCTATGCCGTCATGGGCATACCTCACCACATACGTCAACCCCATGCACTACTTCATTGATGCCATCCGCACCATCTTCGTACGTGGCGGCAACTTCCAGAGCATAGCCCACCAACTATTGGCTCTTGCAGGCATAGGCACCTTCATGGCTTTCTGGGCTGTGCAGAGCTACAAGAAGAACAATTAAGGTGGTTATTTGATGGTTATCTTGTTGGCTGGCAATTCACTCTTTACAGAGACAACAGCCTTGCCTTTTCCTGTGGTGCTTCTAACAACCAGCAAGGCACGTCCTTTCCATGTTTTCACACGTGGTGAAGTGGTTGGCTCACCATCCTTCAGGTCGGCAGAAGCAAAAGCCAGCAGTTTTGCTCCTCCATTGACAACGGCTTCGCATGGTATGGCGGCATCCGGACAAACATTCCCTTCACGGTCAACCACTTCCACCGTTATGAAAACCAAGTCTTGTCCGTCGTGTCGCATCACGGCCTTGTCTGCTGTCAGGCGCAGTCGGGCCGGTTCCGCAGCTGTCTTCAACGTCACACTTTTGCCCCCTGCCTCTGTCCGCAACACACCAGGCTGATAAGGCACATTGAACACAGCTTTGAACTGGCTGTCGCGATCGACTTGCTTTGTTCCTATCAGTTGGTCATTGAGATACAAGCTCACCTCTGGATGCTTGGTGTACACCTCCACCTCAACAGGCTTGCCCTCCCAGCCATTCCAATTCCAGCTCTCCCATGTAGGCCATACGCTCCAAGAAGTTTCCTTGATTTTCCCACGATACCCGTTGGGTTCACGCACAGCCATGTACAAGTAGGGCTTGTCACTCCAGAGCATCTCCCGGTAATGGCTGATGGGCTTTCGCCAACCGGTCAAATCAACATCTCCGCAGTAAGCACCATGCCAGTCGGGCTGACCACCCTCAACATAGTGTTCACCGCCGCGTTCACCTTCATAATAGTAACGACCTATGCCCGACTCTCCCAAATAGTCAAGTCCTGTCCATACGATATCACCCACGATGTAGGGATTGTCGAAAGTGACAGCCCAGTTATTGAAAGCATCACGCGGATAACTCTCAGTCTGCCACATCACGCGACGCGGGTCTCGTTCATGGTCTGTGGCATGCTTATGTATCATGTAGTTATACCCCACCACATCGAGCACCTCAGCATGTGGGTCGTAGATTTCCCAATCTCTGTCCCATGCGCAAAGAGCCTCTGTTACGGGACGGGTGTTGTCCATTTCCAGCACGGCCTGCTTCAGATGTCTGGCTGTTGTTATGACGCGGATGTCCTTTCGCTCAATGACCTCGTTGCCTATGCTCCAGCATATTATGCTTGGATGGTTGCGGTCACGCTTCACCATGGCATGGACATCCTGACGGTAGCAAGAGTCGAAAAGCGTGGAGTAGTCGTATGTGGTCTTGGCACTGCGCCAGCCATCGAATGCCTCTCCTATTACGAGCATCCCCAAGGAGTCGCAAGCGTCGAGGAATGCACGAGACGTTGGATTGTGACTGGTGCGGATGAGGTTGAAGCCAGCCTCCTTCATCTGCCTGACCTTGCGAATCTCTGCGGCATCGAAAGCCATGGCACCAAGAATGCCGTCGTCGTGGTGTACACAAGCGCCATTGATCAACATTGGCTTGCCGTTGAGTACAAAACCACGCTCTGCATCAAACGATACAGAACGTATGCCGAACCTCACTCGCTGTTCGTCTACGACCCTTCCAGCTGCCTTCAGTCTCACACATGCTTCATAAAGGTAGGGACTGTCGGGTGACCACAACTTTGGCTGTTCAATGGTGAACTTCAAAGAGCAAATGGCATTTGTCCCTGATTTTATCAAACCATTTTTCTGGCAGAAAGAGCGTTTGGCATCCTCACTCTCAGGTGCAAGGGTAAATTTACCATCGCTGAACGACACCTCGACATCATCAACCTGGGCATCCTGCTGCCCTTCGTTCTCCATGCATACGCTTATATTGAGTAGGGCATTACCATCAGACACATCTGCCGTACTGACAATCACGCCATTCTCCGCAATGTGCATGAGGGGCATTGTCTGCAGCCAGACGTGGCGATAGATGCCCGAGCCAGAATACCAACGGCAATTGGGCTGTCCGCTGTTATCCACCTTTACCACCATCTCGTTCATCCTTTTGTCTTTATAGAGAAAGCGCGAGATGTCGATGGTGAAAGGCGTGTATCCGTAAGCATGACGCCCCGCCTCCTGTCCATTCACCAACACCACAGCCTTTTGGTAAACACCCTCAAAATGCAGTTTCACGACATCTCCAACAGGTGTCTTGAATGTCTTGCGGTACTCCCCTATGCCGGCATCATACCATCCGCCCCCGGTTCCCGTGGCCCCTTTTGTGGGATTGGGCGAGCCATAGATGTCCCAGTCGTGTGGCAGGTCCACACTGATGGTCTTCCCATCGTGGGTGAAAGTCCATCCGTTGTCGAACAAGATGTTTTGTGTCTGTGCTGCAAGCCCCATCACCGACAAGAACATGCAAAGTGTAGTTGTTAGTCTCATTATTTTCAAAACAAAGTGTGCAAACAAGTGAAAGCAAGTAATCAGGTTTTGTAAGAGTAGCAAAGATAGTGCATGAGGAGCGAAGCACAAAATAAAACATCATTTATTTTGCATTCTTCTCATATTTGGACTAACTTCGCAACCAAAACGAAAAGAGATGGAGATAATAAGAGCGACAAAGACATCTGAACAGGCAGGAGCCTATTATGTTCGCATTCAGGCAATGGCAAGAAAGCACAAGATTCCTCTTTCCGTGGAATTTGACGAGCATGACACGCCCGACACGAGATACATTGTGATAATCGACGATTTCCTTCCTGTCGCCACATGCAGGATGTATGCCATAGACAACAACAGATTGATGTTGGGAAGGATTGTCGTTTTGCCCGAATACCGGCACCAAGGTCTTGGCACTCTTGTGGTGAAGGAAGCAGAGAAATGGGCAATGGAACTGGGTTTCAAGACGGCAGTACTTGAAAGCCGCGACAACAAGACGCGTTTCTATGAAGGAATGGGATATGTAGCCGACTATTCAAGGGAAATTGTGGGCGAGACCTTCAAGTGCTATCGGATGGAGAAGACACTGCAAGAATAAAAACAACCCACCACCCACCAATATTCTTTTCAGCATATTGATGGGTGGTGATTGTCATCCCATGCCTTGTCTCGTCTTGAGAAAGATTATTTCAAAGAGAACTTGTAACCTATTCTAAGACCTGCATATGCGTTGTAGTAGTCCCTGTCTTTCATGGCCTTGATCATGCCACCGTTTGAGCGGAATTCCAGCGAGAACCTACCGAAGTCATAAGAGATGCCCACCGGCACTCTTACGTCAAAGTTGTTCACCTCATTAAAGGAGTATTTCGAAGCCATTAAAGCAGGGCTGTTGCCGGACATTTCCAACTTGTCACGCACCTTGAAAGCAGGCTCCACACCAATCTTCAGGGCAAGACCCTTCCATATATAGAAATTAGCCATTATTGGGACGGTGATGAAGTCGATATGGGCTGTTTCCTCCACTTTCAAATCCTTGTGCTTCACCTTTCCACCCTGTTGTGAATACATGGCACCTGCTGATAATGAAAACCACTTTGACATCCTGTATTCCAGTTCGGCACCCGCTATGAGGCCACCTACACCTTCAAGGTCGATGTTCTTGTCATCCATATACATTATAGAACCATTGAAACCCACTTTGGGCTGGATAGTAAGAGAACCTACTTCACTCTGTGCTGAAACACTCATTGCAACTACCATCATCGTTGCGGCTAAAATCATTTTTTTCATAATTGTATCTTTTTTTTGTTTTTTTTCTGATTGACGAGGCAAAGGTATGCCCGTTCTCAGCAATAAGGAAAACATTCCTCCATTTTCTGTTCCATTCGTTGCGACACA
>CAMJLI010000098.1 GCA_946406585.1 uncultured Prevotellaceae bacterium
GATTCTGGAAAATATTTTTTCATGTTCGTCTGGTTTTAGTTGAACAAAGGGTATGTTTTGTCTTGTTGTGCTATTGGCATTACTAACATGTTTTCCTCTCCTTTACTTGTTTTTGCAAATCAAAATTGAGGACAATGCGTGATGTGGTGTAATGCTTTTTCTTAAAATGCAAATATACAACTTTTTTTCTTATCAGTATGCCTTCACGGCTGATTTAACATTTTTTTGCCCACTCTTTTCTCTTTTTCCCTTGTTTTGATTCCGTGATTATTCTTTTACTTCCACTTGGTGGTTGAATAGGTCTTGTATGTTTATCGTTCGTGGTATTTCGTTGTGTATGGTGTCTTTGTGTATTTTTGTCGCTTGGGCATCCATGTTGATGGCAGGGAGGCTGTTGGCGTTTTTTGTTGAACCACTGTCTTTGGGTGCTGATGTGATGTCCACCACGATGGTGGGTATGCTGTCTTGTGTTTGGACGATGGTGTCAGGCAACTCGTTCACAACTTCTGTTGGTTTCTTGAGGTGACTCTCGCATCCTTTCATCATGTGTGATGTTTGGTAGATGCGTGCTCTCATCTCGGGCGTGTTGCGGAATGTAACATAATTGTCAAGGGCGGCTCTGTAATGGTCACGGGCGTTTTGCCAATCTTCGGCAAACATGTAGCATAAGCCGAGGCGGTAGTGTATGTCGCCTTTTTCATTCTCATAACACACGGTCAGGGCTTTCTCGAAATATGGGATGGCATTGGAATATTGTTGCAGTTGGAAATGGCTTTCTCCATCTGCGAAATAATATACAGACCGCTCATGCGGCGCAAACGCCTCTAGTTGGGGGATGGCTTCGTCAAGATATTTGCACGCATCTTCATATTGCCATTCATAATAGCAGCAGATGCCCATATAGGCATGGTAGCGGGGATTGAGTGCATATTCCTTGTCGAGCTTTTCAAACAGCAACAATGCTTCATGGTACTTGCCACTTTGGAAATATTCCAAAGCCATCCCGAGCGTCTCGCTGTCACTAGGACGTTGGGCCATGAATGGGAGTGATGTGATTATTGCCGCTAGTATGGCTATTGCGTATCTTTTGCTTGGGTTCATTCAGTATAGAAATCTATTAACCGGCGTATGGCTCTGTTGCATATTGGACAGAACACGGGGTTTTCATTGGTGCGCATCCTACAGTCTTGGCAGCCACGATACACTCCCTTGGTAGAATAACCTGCTCCTTCAAACACACCCACACGTTTCTTGATGGTTGAAGGGTTTGAGGATGGTGGGGTGGGGATGGGCGTGTCTTTCTCTATCATGTCCTCCCACTTTTCTTTGAAGTTTGACAATGTTGTTAGGTTGGGTTCCCAAGGTTCCACATCATGGGGATACATGGGGATAGCCTCGTTTTCATAGGCATATTCGTCGCCAAGTCCGGCAAAGCTATGTCCGAACTCATGCACTACTACCGGCTTGAATTGATTGTGACGGGTCATGGACAGGTTGTAGGAATTGAAAATGCCTCCACCACCATACTGGTCTGTGTTCACCAATACTATGATGTGTTCGTAGGGCGTGCCGGCCAACCAGTCGTGCATCTCTTTCAGGTGAAGGGTGGTTAGATAGCGTTCGCTGTAGAACGTGTCGAAGTGTGAATGGAGGGCTGTGTTCTTCCAAATATGATTTCGGGGTATGCTTGTACCGCTTTCCTTGGATGGTGACTTCACTGCTATGATGTTGAAGCGCTTGCGCATCGATTTGAATGGCTCATGTGCAAACAGGGCTTCCATGGCTTCCTTGCTGTCTTTGAGGAAAACATCCATCTCCTGTTCTTGATAGCCTTCTGCCAAATAGGCTATGTGGATGCAATGGGTGGTGTCGCTGGCTGCTTGCAACGTCTCATAAGGGGTGGTGGCATCCCAACCTGTGTGGCGCATCAGTATGTCGGAAGGCACTACTTGGTGATTCATGGTTGCCACCGTTTCCTGGCGGTTGTCGTATAGTTCCAAAGTGATGTCAACTGTGTCCTTGGGCATAGGAGCAAGAAAAACATTCTCAAACGACTTTCGGGTGGTTGTGGCTTCAGGGTATGTAAGCCATTCTTGAAAAAGGGTGGAAAATGAATTCCGATAAATTACCTGGCCTGTGGAGTGGGCTCTTACAACTATCTGCCCATTACCTCGCAATGGAACATCCGCCAGATGCTGGCGCTTGCCATACCATCGTGGCATGATGTGGAGTTCGTCGACAGATATTTCTTGATGGCTGGCATCACCTGAGAATATGTAGTCGAGTCGCAGTGTGGCATCTGTGAAGAATTCGTCGAACGACTGTGCCGTCATAGTGCATGGTATGGCACACAATATCATGACGATTGACAATATGCTGTATGATTTCATTGCGTTTATAGGCGTTTCCTTTGCTCCGGTTTTGATTGTTTCTTTTATCCAAGAGTCCTTTAATCCAAGAGCCCTTTTATCCAAGAGTCCTTTTGTCCAAGAGTTCTGATGCCAGCTCTTGTACATAGTCCCTCTCCCAGTCGTCTTCGTGATGGCGTTGATTGCCATACTGGAGCAAGTCGATGTCAAGGACGATGATGCCTTGTCGGCGAAGTGACTTCTTGTCGCCGAATCGGCGTTCAAGGGCTTTCAATTGCATCACCAGTTCGTCGGTTGTCTGTGTGGCCTTTCCAAGTGTCATGCTGTTTAGGAAGTCGCCGCAACTCATTCCTATTGGGCTGGTCCTTATTATGGCGCTATGGCGCACGTCCCACAACATGTGCTCCAACTCTGATTGCGCATGACGAATGATAGAGGGGTTGCCTGTATTTGTACCTAATGATATTAGTACAGCGGGCATTTCACTGAAAGTAATACAAAAATGTGGATATGCCTTCGAGGGCTGGTTTGCGCTGGCCTTCTATCTCTATCTTGAATGCTACTTCCACCTTGCAGATGCCTCGCAGGTTCTGGATGTTGGCAAGGGTTGCCACCATGCGCACACGACTGCCTGTCACCACTGGCTGGCCAAAGCGCATCTTGTCCATGCCATAGTTCACTAGCATCTTGATGTTGTTCACTTCTATTATTTGTGCCCATAGATGTGGCAAAATCGACAATGTGAGGTAGCCGTGAGCTATTGTGCTCTTGTAGGGGCTTTCGGTCTTGGCTCTCTCTACGTCAACGTGTATCCATTGGTGGTCTAACGTCGCATCGGCAAACAAGTTGATGCGGTTCTGGTCTATTGTCAGCCATTCGGAATGGCCAAGTTCCTCGCCGAGATGCGAGGCAAATTCGTCGTATGAATTAACTATCAACATGGTGATTCTTGTTTTTTGTTGCTGCAAAAGTAGATAAAAAATATGAATCGATGGGTGCCTTTGTACCTTTTTTTCTCTTGTTCACATCATTTGACAGCTTTTAGAATGTTGTAGTTTGACCAAATTGTGACATTGTTATGAATAAATCCATTGGTTGTTCTTTTTGTCTGCTGTAACCAATATGTTGTTTTGACGAGGTTTTCATTAATTACTATCATGCTTTTGACAGCATTTTAAAATAAACTTACTATTTTTGCGTAGAAAAAACCTTAACAACTCAAAACAACTTGTTTTTTAACTATTATCATTATGCTAAATCTATCATCTACACGATCGAAAAGACCTTGTAATGGCATCGCATTGTCTTGCATGCTGGCAATGGCTGCATGGCTGTTGCCTATGAGTGTCAAGGCGCAATTGTCTTCTAATCCAGACAAGTTCCTCGGCAACATTACGACTGGTTATCAGGTGGACTATGGAAATGAAAAATTCTACACGCTATGGAACCAGATCACTCCTGAAAATGAGTCGAAATGGTCTTCCATAGAAGGGTCACGCCGTGGTAGTTTCAGCTGGGGGGGATGTGACAACGCATACAATTATGCCAAAAATCATAATTTCCCTTTCAAGTTCCACTGCTTGATTTGGGGTGCGCAATATCCTAATTGGTTGAATAATCTATCCACTTCCGAGCAATACAAGGCGATTGAGGAATGGATGGATGCCATAAAAGCGCATTATCCTAACCTTCCTCTCATCGATGTGGTCAACGAAGCCGTGCCAGGACACCAACCTGCTCCTTACAAGGCTGCTTTGGGTGGTGATGGAAAAACAGGGTATGACTGGATTATCAAGGCTTTTGAGATGGCTCATGAGAGGTGGCCGGACGCTATCTTGATATACAACGACTATAATACTTTCCAGTGGCAGAGGACTGAGTTTATCAATCTCGTAAGGACGTTGCGTGATGCAGGTGCCCCTATTGATGCTTATGGATGCCAGTCGCATGACCTCACGGACATGAGCGTGTCCAATTTCAAGTCGGCAATGACTGAAATCCAAAATGCCTTGAAGATGCCTATGTATAGCACTGAGTATGACATTGGCACATCTGATGACGCTCTGCAACTTCAGCGATACAAGGAACAGATTCCTTATATGTGGGAAGCTGATTATTGTGCCGGCATCACCTTGTGGGGGTATATCTATGGGCGCACATGGACTACGGATGGCAATTCTGGAATCATCAGGGACGGCAAGGACAGGCCTGCCATGACTTGGTTGCGTGAATATATGAAGACAGATGCTGCCAAAAATGCAAAGAGTCCCTTCCCTGGAATGGTGAAGGAGGCTTCGGTTTATGTCAAGCCAGGGGCATTGAGCGTCACAATCAACGAAGAGGTGCCTATCACGGTGAGGGCTAGGCTGAAGACCAAGACCATCGACCATGTGGACCTCTATGTGAAAAACAAACTCGTGGCCACAATGACAGAGGCTCCTTACACCACTACTTATCTGCCGGAGACCCTGGGCAAATACGACCTGAAGGCTGTGGTCGTCGCTACTGATGGCTCTCAGTATGAGAGGTTGTCTGGCTTTACTGCTTACAAGCCTCGCTCACCTTACAAGGGTGGCACCGAACTGCCAGGCACTTTGGAGGCAGAAAACTTTGATACTGGTGCAGAGGGTATCACTTATCATGACACTGACACCAAAAACGAAGGTACCACTTCGTACCGCACTGATGGCGGAGGTGTGGACATCGTGTCTTGCACAGGTGGCTATGCCATAGGTTATACTTCTTCTGGCGAATGGTTGGAATATACTGTGGATGTCAAGGAGGCAGGTGTCTATTCTTATGATGCAACCGTCTCGTCCGGAGTCACTTCGTCTTCGTTCAGCCTTTCCCTCAATACCAACGATGGATTGGTGAAACTCACTGATGCCGTGGCTGTTCCTTGTGTTACAGCTAATAGTTGGGATACTTATAGAGTGGTGCATGGAAGATTGATGGTTCCTTTAGAGGCTGGTAAGCAAATCATACGTGTGAACATTACTGGTAGTAGCTGCAATATCGACAAGCTTGTCTTCAAACATGTTGAGGTGGATAGCAATATGTCTGTTTCTGTAGTAGCCGACCCAAGTCCTGCTACTGTGGGTGAGAATACTACGATAACGGTAAATGCTTCGTCTGCAACAAGCACCATCGACAATGTGAAGATTTATCTTGAAGGCGTATTGTTGAAAACTCTGACAAGTGAACCTTTTGAAACCACTTACAAGCCTACTGCTAAGGGAACAGTGAATTTCTTTGTCATTGCCACTGATGCTGAGGGAAAACAATCTCCTATTGTAAGAAAGACTATAACGGTGAACAACAAGCGTTCTGCATTTAGAACTGTGGTGAATTTGCCTGGTGTGATTCAAGCTGAAAACTTCGACAAGGGAGGAGAGGGATTGACTTTCCACGATTCCGACTCCAATGACGAGGGCGGAACAAGCTACAGGACCGATAATGAAGGTGTCGACATCGTTAGTGGTGGTTCTGGATATGTAATCGGTTATACGGCTGCTGATGAATGGCTGGAATATACCGTGAACTTTACTCAACCAGGCAAGTATTCTTATGAAGCCACGGTGTCCTCGGGGGCTACCGGCTCTGGATTCACCATCGGTTTGGTGGAGAATGGAAAGGTGACAAACCTTGCCAAGGTGAACGTACCGCAGACCGCAAGCAACAGTTGGGATACTTATAAAGTGGTGTCTGGCAACCTGAACAAGGAATTTGAAACCGGACAGCAAATTCTTAGAATCACTATTAATGGGGCTTATTGCAACATTGACAAGATTGAACTGAAAAGCACCAATGGAATTGATGATGCTACAGCCAGGCAGCAACAAGTCAATGGCGCTTCATACAACCTCATGGGTATGAAAGTGGGTGCTGACTACAAGGGCATCGTTATCAAAAATGGTAAAAAGTTCTTAAAAAAGTGATATTTATGGCACCCGCTGATGACTTAGGAGCTTGATTCCCTGTGAAATCAGCATATGCAATCTCTCTTGCAAGTGTGCGAACTTGAAAAAAATAAAAGTTCGCACACTTTTTTTTCAAAAGTTTCATACCTTTGTAGACGATTTCTTTCATCACGTTCTTAGCATGGAATTAGTAAGGAAAATAAAAAACGAGACCATTTTGCTCATTGTTATGTGCATGGCTGCCTTCTTCGTCAACAATGATGCGTTGCCTCTGGATACGGGGGAGGCAAAGACCATTGTCACGGCAAGGGATATGGTTGCTAATGGCGATTGGATGAATCCAATAATGAATGGAGTGTCAAGGCTCGACAAGCCGCCTCTTGCTTCATGGGTGGCTGCATTCGTGGAATGTTCTTATCCTTATAACATAAGTGCACAGCGTATCGCTGCAGGCGTCATGGGACTGATGTGGGCGTTGTTCTTCTTCGGTGTTGCCAGATACATGGACCGAAGAAGGGGCTTTGCTGAGATTGCCACTTTCGTTTTCCTTACTTGCTACAATGTCATCTATGCTGGTCGAATAGTCGGCCGTGACATTTATTCGGATGCTTTCATGATGGGGGGCATCTACTTCATGATGCGTTTGCTTTACGACCATAGGTATTTCCCACGACCTCATAAATGGAGATGGGCAATGCTTTCTGGATTGTTCATGGGGCTTTCTTTCCTTTCTGGCGGGGTGGTCTCTTTTTATTCCATGATGTTGCCGTTCATCATTACTATCATGGCTTATAAACCTACCGACATGAAGGGCAAGTGGATGCCTACTTTGGCGGGTGCTGTTTTATGCTTGCTCGTTTCGGGATGGTGGATGGTTAATCTGGCAATGCAAAAGGATGGGGCTGTTTCCGACTTTTTCATGGCCCAGTGGTCTGTTTGGACTAATAGTCATGTCAGGCCTTGGTTCTACTATTGGAGATTCTTCTCCGAAATGGGGGTCTGGGCTGTCTTTATG
>CAMJLI010000099.1 GCA_946406585.1 uncultured Prevotellaceae bacterium
GAACAATTGGCTTCCCTGATAAAAAAATACGGAGGCAACAAGGTGCTTGTGCATTTTGGTGGCAAAAGTGCAAAACAGTCTGGCTTGCTCGACAAAGTATGTGAAAACTTGAATTTGGCAGGAATAAGTCATGTGGAATTGGGTGGAGTGGTGCCTAATCCTCGCCTGTCGTTGGTAAAGGAGGGCATACGCATATGCCGTGAAGAAAATGTTGACTTTATTCTTGCCGTAGGAGGAGGCAGTGTGATAGACTCGGCAAAGGCTATAGGTTATGGTGTGGGATATGATGGCGAACCATGGGACTTCTGGATGGGAAAGGCGGTACCTCAGTCGTGTCTCCCAATAGGTGTCGTGCTTACAATACCTGCTGCAGGGTCGGAAATGAGCAATAGCTGTGTCATAACAAATGACGACAACAACGACAAGCGTGGCATCAACAGCAACTTGTGCAGATGCAAGTTCTGCATCATGAATCCTGAACGTACGTTTACTTTGCCTGCATACCAGACAGCGGCTGGTGCAACTGACATTATGATGCACACCATGGAGCGGTATTTTACAGTGCATGATGACATGACGCTGACGGATGCTTTGGCCGAGGCGTTGCTAAGAACGGTTAAGGATAGTGCCTTGGAGGTCATGAGAAATCCTTACGACTACAGGAACAGGGCCCAGATTATGTGGGCTGGCAGCCTGTCGCACAATGACTTGATGGAATGTGGCTCGGCCAAGGACTTTGCAACACATAAGCTGGAGCACGAACTTAGTGCAATGTTTGATGTCACCCATGGTGCAGGATTGGCTGCCATTTGGGGAAGTTGGGCTAGATATGTGCTGCCAGGACATGAGGCCCGTTTCGCACGGTTTGCAGTTAATGTCATGGGGGTGGAAAATGACTTTACAGATACCAAACGCACGGCTGAGAAAGGCATAGAGGCCACAGAAGCCTTCTTCGCTTCGTTGGGTATGCCTACGAGCATACATCAGCTCCTCGGACGAGAAATAACCGATGACGAGATAGAGGAGATGGCCAGAAGGGCAAGTCATGATGGCCAAATCACTCTTGGCAATATTCGGGTGCTCAAGCGTGAAGATATGGTGGCCATTTACCGCCTGGCCAAATAGAGGCTCTTCTAATGACCTTGCGCGACCGGCAGATATTGCATCTGGCTTTGCCTTCCATTGTGTCCAACATCACTGTTCCTTTGCTTGGACTGGTTGATGTGGCTATAGTGGGGCACATGGGCAATGCTGCATACATCGGGGCAGTATCTGTCGGTTCCATGATTTTCAATACCATTTATTGGCTTTTTGGCTTCCTCAGAATGGGGACGAGTGGCATGACGTCGCAGGCCTTGGGCAAAAGAAAACTTGACACCGTCTCCCAACTGCTTGTAAGGTCGTTGACAGTGGCGTTGGCAATTGCTTTGGTGCTGATTCTTTTGCAAGTTCCTGTCAAGCGCATTGCCATGTTTCTCGTGGAACCGGAAGTCGAAATTGAAACGCTTGCATCGGATTATTTCAACATTTGCGTGTGGGGGGCTCCTGCCATGCTCTCGCTTTATGCTTTGAGTGGTTGGTTGGTGGGAATGCAGAACACACGTTTGCCAATGATCATATCCATAACTCAGAATGTTGTCAATATAATGGCAAGCATTTGCCTGGTTTATGGATTCGAAATGAAAATTGAAGGTGTAGCATGGGGAACTGTAATCGCACAATATGTGGGTGTGTTGGTAGCTGTGCTGGTGATTTGCAGGTGCTATGGTAGATTGGGAAAATACCTAAAATGGAAAGGTTTGTTTGGAAAAAGAAAAATGTTTGATTTTTTCAAACTGAATACCGACATATTTTTTAGGACAGTTTGTCTTGTTGCTGTCAATTTGTTCTTCCTGTCATTCGGAGCAAGGCAGGGAGTTTTGATCTTGGCGGTTAATACGTTGCTTGTCCAACTTTACATCTTGTTCTCGTATTTCCTTGATGGCTTCGCTTTCGCAGGGGAAGCTATTTGTGGCAAGTATTATGGGGCTTCTAACAAAGCGGCATTTCATGATACTGTAAGGAGGGTTTTTGTTTGGGGCGTTTTTGTGGCTTTGTTCTTTACTTGTATCTATCTATTTGGAGGACTGCATTTTCTAAAATTGCTTACTGACCAAAAGGAAGTGTTGGAGAGAGCTTCCGATTATTACTATTGGGCTGTTGCTGTGCCTTTGGTTGGTGTTGCTGCTTTCGTGTGGGATGGTGTTTTCATTGGGATTACTGCATCTCGTGGAATGTTGCTGTCTTCTGTTGTTGCCACCTTGTCTTTTTTCACTTTTTTTGGTGCAATGCAAGGACATTATGGCAATCATGCTTTATGGATGGCTTTCTTGTTGTTCTTGGCTGTAAGAGGAATCGTTCAGACATTCATATTTGCGAAATGTTATAAAAAATGATATTTTTATTGTTCCTTTGTCGCTTTTTACATTTATGTTCGTAATTTAAAATATATTATTTAAATAGCTTTTTTCCTTATGTTTGCTTTGAAGTAACCAACATTTTTGCTACCTTTGTGGTCTAAAATACACTTATTTTTTGATGAGACAATTTTTCTGGTTCGTTATAATTTCTATCCTTAATGTAATGCCTTTATCTGCTCAATCTTATAATAATCTTTGGAAACAAGTAGGTGAGGCTCAAAACAAGGATTTACCCAAGACTGCAATTGAGGTCTTGGACAAGATTATCGTTAAGGCAACTAACGAAAAAGAATATGGCCATTTGCTGAAAGCTCAATTGTCCAAGGCTAAGGAAGTGACTTCCATCACACCGGATTCGTTGCAGCCGGAGGTGCAGAGACTTGTAAAGGAAGAGGAAGCATTTCGCTCAAGCAACCCTGTTCTTGCTGCTGTTTTGCAATCTGTCTTAGGCGGAATATATGAGGAAAACAGCACTTTGGGTGAAGATCACATTGAGAAAAGCAAGGCTTATTATCTCATGTCACTTTCCAACCCGGAGATCTTGGCTGACGCAAAGGTTGGCTCTATAGTGCCTTTGGCTGTAGAAAGGACTGACAGCAAGTTTTTCAACGATGACCTTCTCCATGTACTTTGCTTCCAGGCACGCAATTTCTCCTTCATGCACGACTTTTATGAGAAGGCTGGTCTAAGAGAGGCTGCTTGTCTGGCTGCGTGTTATGGATTGAAAGAGCGCGACCTCACAAGGGCTGATGCCAAGGCTGCTACTTCGCCAATGGTGAAGGAAATCGATTCGCTTATGCAAGTTTATGCTGATCTTGATGTGTCAGGGGAATTGGCTCTCTGCAAGTATCGGGTACTGAAGGGGGCCGAAGATATGAAGCCTGGACAACTGGTTGATTTCATCGACATGGCTCAAAAGAGATGGACGAATTGGAAGCGCATACAAGAATTGCAAAACGAGAGAAACAGCTTGGTTCAACCCATGTTCTCTGTTGACATGGGCTGCCAGATGTTGTTGCCTGCAAAGGAGCGTGTGGTGAAATTGGAAAACTTGCGCAACATAAGTTCTCTTTCCATGAAATGGGCAAAGGTAAATCTTGATGTTAGCGAGAAAACTTACTACCTGTATGAGAACAGAGACTTGGATTTGGTGCGAAAGGCTATTGTCAAGGGGACTGAGAAAAAAGTATCATGCTCTTTCCAAGGACATAAAGAATACGACCTCTTCAATGATTCCATAGTCTTAGGCCCCTTGCAGAAAGGTGTCTATCTGGTGGAATTCTCTGCTGACAATATTTCCGAAGTTGCCAGAACTTTGATTTATGTGAGCGATGTTTATGCACTTCGTCAGTCGTTGCCTGGTGACAAGACCCGCTTCGTGGTGGTGAATGCCACAACAGGCAAACCCATTTCGAAAGCAAAGATTCGTTTCGCATATGACAAGGAAGAGGTTGTCAAGACATGCGATGACAAAGGCGAACTTGTCTATGATGGCAACTTGGTTCGTTGCAAAGTGTTTGCTTACACCGAGGATGACAAATATTGCCCCTACCAGGACTTGTGGGAACAGAACTTCCGGTATTATCCTGTAGACAAAGAGAAAAAGACAACCCGGATATTTACCGACAGGGCAATTTACCGACCTGGACAAGAGGTGCACCTGGCTCTTGTAAGGTTTGCAAACTACAATGGCATTGAGAACAAAGCGCTGGAGGGAGAGAGACTTGATGTCACCCTGAGGGATGCCAACTATAAAGACGTTGCCACTAAAACAGTTACAACAGACGAATGGGGAAAGGCGAATCTGACTTTTACTCTTCCGAATAATGGCTTGACAGGGCGTTTCACCATACAAACTCGAAATGGGAGCACTACTATCAGGGTTGAAGAATACAAACGCCCTACTTTCCAAGTGGAGATGGAGGAAGTGAAACAATCCTACAAGGATGGTGACACCATTACTGTCAATGGCAAGGCTAATACCTTCTCTGGTGTTCCTGTACAAGGTGCAAAGGTAAAGTATTCAGTTGTCAGACGCACGGCAAGTTGGTGGTGGTCGATGAGTGCGGATGAGTATTTGGTGGAGGATGCCGAGACAATCTGCGATGAGCAAGGCTCTTTCTTCATGGAGGTGCCAATGGTTTTGCCTGACAGACCTGAAGGACAACTCTTTGGAAGATATGCTTCAAGATATTACAACATTGCTGTAGAGGCTGTCGTGACAGACCAGGCGGGTGAAAGCCATCAGGCTTCCATCAGTCTGCCTTTAAGCGACAAGCCTACTGCTTTTGACTTCAGCATTCAGAATCGTATTTTGAAAGACAGCATACCGCCAGTGACTTTCACATTGCGCAACATGGCAGGAAATCTTATTGATGGTGATGTTGAATTCTTTGTAGATGACAGCAAGGCGTTCCATGCCAAAGCAAATGAACCTGTGACTCTGCCTCTGAAAGGCAAAATGCTTGCTTCAGGAAAGCATGTAATCAAGGCCATTTGCATGGGTGATACCGTGACGCATGATTTTGTCTTGTTCTCTCTCGAAGACAAAAGGCCATGTGTGGAAACTCACGACTGGTTCTATGCCACCGACAGACAGTTCCCAAATGACGGCAAACCTGTCGTAGTACAAGTGGGCTCTTCAGACCCTCATACTTATGTGCTTTATAGCGTGATTTCGGAAAACAGGATTCTGGAACAAGGACACTTCATCCTAAACAATGCCAACCAGACACGCAAGTGGTACTACAAGGAAGAATATGGCACTGGCGTGGTGCTTTCATTCGCATGGGTGAGAGACGGTGTGCAGTATGCCCACACTCATAGTATTCAAAGACCAATGCCCGACACTCGCATCTTGCTCGCTTGGGAAACCTTCCGTGACAGATTGCAGCCTGGCACGCAGGAGGAATGGACGCTTAAGGCTACTTATCCTGATGGCAGTCCTGCAGACGCACAACTTATAGCCACTCTTTTCGACCATTCCCTTGATGAAATAGCAAGCCACCATTGGTGGATGGGAAACATGATGGGGGTTAACTTGCCATATGTGGAATGGAAATCAAGAGACATTGCTTCAGTAGGTCTGTACAAAAACCAATATCTGAAAGGTGTGTATGTTGATCCTTTGAAGATTTCTTCTTTCGATTCAGACCTGTTCATGCTTTGGCAACCAAGGGTTTTCATGCATCGTGCTTATGCGAACAGAAAGTTTAAAAGTGCCAATGTGGCGGCAGATGAGGAGATGCTCCTTGATGCCATGCCAATGCCGATGGCGAAAGCTGAGGCTTCTGGAGGTGTAGCAATGGAAATGGATGAGGCTTCTTCTGATGATTTACGTGTGTCGAGCCAGTCAGAAGAACTCGACAATGTGAGCATAAGGGAAAATTTGGACGAAACAGCTTTCTTCATGCCTGCTGTATCCACTGATGCCGATGGAAGGATGTCGCTGAAATTCATGCTGCCTGAGGCTGTGACAACATGGAGGTTCATAGGATTGGCCACTGACCGAAAGGTGAATTATGGTACTATTGAAGGCAATGCCGTAGCTCAGAAAGACATCATGGTGGTGCCAAATGTGCCTCGATTTGTTAGACTGGGTGACAAGGCTCAGATAGCTGCCAGAATATTCAATACCACAGACAAGAGCATCAGCGGAAAAGCAAGGATGCAACTAGTTGACCCTGAAACAGAACAGGTGGTGGCAAACCAGGAGAAAGACTTTTCTTTCGATGCAAAACAAACCACCAATGTGGTGTTCGACTACATGCCATCAGACAAGACCGGCGTGTTGATTTGCAAGATTGTGGCTTCTGGAAACGGATTCTCTGATGGTGAACAGCATTATCTGCCTGTTCTGCCACGTACGGAACTCATTACGAAAACTTTGCCCTTTACACAAAATTCACCAAAAACCACTATCATAAGCCTTGACAAGCTATTCCCCAAAGGGGTGGAGGATGCAAAGCTGACAGTGGAATATACCAACAATCCTGCTTGGATGATGATTCAGGCTCTTCCAACAATGGCAGCAGGGGACAGCGACAATGCCATCACTCAGGCAATGTCGTATTATGCCAATGCCCTGGGACAATATATCTTGAATCTTTCTCCCGTCATCAAACAGACAGTGATGAAATGGAGAGATGAGCAGGGCAGCCTCGAAAGCAACTTGGCTAAGAACGAGGAACTAAAAGACTTGCTTCTCAATGAGACACCGTGGGTGGGAGAGGCCGACAAGGAGGAAAGCCAAAAGCGTAGCTTGGTGAAATTCTTCGATGAGGAAACCTTGAAAATAAGGCTCAACTCGGCTCTCGAAAAAGTCAAGGGACTGCAATTGGACAATGGTGCTTGGTGCTGGTGGAAAGGCATGGAAGGGAGTCCTTACATGACAACGGAGGTAAGCGAGATGTTCATAAGGCTCAACAAGATGATTGGGCAACAAAAAGACACCAAGGAGATGATCGACAAGGCTTTCGGATTCCTCGACAAGTATCTTAAGGAGGAAGAAGCCGAACTGAGAAAATTGGAAAAGAAAGGTTTTAAGGTGCGCCCAAGCGAGACGGCTATTGACATCCTGTACAATTATGCAGTGGATGGTCGCAAACCTTCGGCCAGCATGAGCAAAACCGTGAATTACATGATAGCTCTCTTTGAGAAGAAAACCACGGAATTCACTATTTTCGGAAAGGCAAGGGCTGCCGTTGTCTTGTCGCATTTCGGAAAAGTGGCAAAAGCTAAGGAGTTCATGAGAAGCGTTGAAGAATATTCTGTTGCAACCGAAGATATGGGACGCTATTATGA
>CAMJLI010000100.1 GCA_946406585.1 uncultured Prevotellaceae bacterium
GCTTACGAGGCAGCCACTGCCGACCTGAACGACGTGAACATGATAGACCCTTTCCATCTAGACGCATATGGCAAGGTGGCAGTGAACTACAACCGCGACATAGAGATATTCCCCGTCCTCAACGCCCTTTTCGAAGGCATCTATGGGGAAGACCCTTACAAGTCGCCCACCGACATGGGTGTGAACATGGTTGGTTTCTGCATCAGCGACGACGAAGTGTGCTGCAAGGCATCCAAAGACGAAATCATACGCCGTTATTATGCCGCCACAAACAAGTTGGCTGACGGTGCATGCAACGACAGCGAAGTGCACAAGATCCAGATGCTGTTCAACCAGTTGAAGATCACCACAGCCAACCGCCGCTGCACAGTTGCCGCCAACGAGCGTAAACAAAAAAGCGGGCACACCTCGGCTGCCATCGAACTTTCTGACGGCACCATCATCACTTCACAGTCCAGCCCCTTGCTTGGTTGCTGCGCAGCACTGCTTCTCAACGTGACCAAGCACTTGGCAGGCATAGACCATGAAGTGAAGCTGATACCACAGAGCATGATAGAGCCAATACAGAAGACCAAGATAGAATATTTGGGAGGGCGCAACCCACGGCTACATACCGACGAGGTGCTCGTCGCACTCTCCGTGCTCTCGCCGCACGACAGCAACTGCCGCCGTGCTTTGGAAAGCCTTCCGCAGCTGCGAGGTGCTCAGATGCACTGCACCGTGATGCTGAGCGAGATAGACAGGAAAATCCTCAAGAAGTTAGGTTGCGACTTGACATGCGACCCAGTGAGAAAGACGGGTCAGTCCCATACATACACCCAGCAGTCGGATTGAATTTCCATCAATATCGGTCCCATCTCACGTAGGACAAAATATTGCACGCTCTCACCTCCAAACAGTCGTACGTACAGTTCCAGTCCTTCATCTGTTGCCACGATGCAATGTATCTCAGGTGAATGGGACATGAAATCGCCTTCATCATCCACGAACCATATCGACTGGAACGAGTCATAGTTGTTGGGGTCTACTTCTCCGTGAAATTCCCATACAGAACTCACCATGCCCGCACCAATGCATACCAAGGCAGCCAAGGCATCTTTATCCTTATGCTCAAACTGCACGGCATAGAAAGAGCGCTCTCCCGATTCCAAAGTTGCCAACCATCGGGAGTCCTTTATCTTTCTTCCTCCGTAGTATCCGCTAATGATGCGGCACACGTCAGGAGTGGCTTTCTTCACCGTCTCCCCTTCCTTCCAACGACTGTATTGCAACAATGAATGCTTGTTGAAAAAGCTGCTCTTCACAACCCAAGGACACATTTCCTCATCTTCATACCCCCTGAACATCTTGGGCATCACCGATGGACTGGAGAGTTTGAATATATATTCCATCCTGTCCTTGGTGGCAACGCCATCCTCATTTGTCTCATATACTTTATTCTGGTTTGCCAGTCTGACGCTGTTCTTGTGGGGCTTGAAAATCATTTGGTTGTATGCCTCGATATCTGGTATTTTCTCCCCTTCTTCAACAACCACCTCGAAAACATTAGACTTTTTCACGGGATTGCGCACAGGAAGAGGGCGCTCCTTAATTGTGATGTCGGTGCTCTTTGTACGGTTGCGCCCCAAGTTGCTTATCCCATCCCAATAATAATCACCTTGCAGGATGTCTTTGCCTATATTCTGAGCTTTCAGCTTACCACCTTCAGGAGTGAACAAGACGAGTTCGCTCTCCTCGGTATTGGCAATGACCAACGCATAACCTAAAGGTGAAGCCTTCTGATATTGGAAGATGGTGAACTTCTGAGGCAGGCTCTTTGGACTCTTCCTGACTTGTTCGAAGTCAGCAAGAGCGTCACCGCACCTGTCAGCATACCAAGTTCTTGCCTTGGCTTCCTCTTCATAATCTTGCTGGGCATGAATGTTGACTGTCATGGCAAAAAACATGACTAATGTAATGAAAAGTCGATTGATGTTGTTCATAAAATGTCAATTGCTTTAATCTGCTAAAAAACAAAATGATGAGGGTCTTTCAATCATCATCGTACAAAGATAAGACATATTGCAAATTTATCCAAATAATCTTTTGAGGAAAAGGGCAAGAATAATTATTTTTCTTCTCTGCCATTATCATTCAGAAAAAATACTTAAATTTGCACATCATCTTACATGTTTATAACAAAACAACCAATAAACCATGAAAAAGTTCATTTATCTGATTGCATCAGCATGCTTGATGGCTTTTGCCTCATGCGGCAGCGACAACAAACAAGCAGCAGAATCTCCTGCTCCAGAGGAACAGAAAGACACTTTGGCAGTAGAGCGAGACACCTTCCCCGCCGACCGCTGGATGGAAGAAAACAAGTTGAAAGAAGGAGTGGTGGAAGCCAACGGCATCCAGTACAAGGTGCTGGAAGAGGGCAAGGGCGACAAGCCCAACAAGCGCAAGCGTGTGAAGATGAACTTTGACCTGAAACTTACCAATGGGAAAGTTGTGGAATCGCATTGGGGCAAGGATGTCATGGAACTTGCCGTGTCGAACGTCATACCCGGCTTGCAAAACGCGCTTACCCAAATGCCAGAAGGTTCCACTTGGGAAATTTATGTGCCCTGGCAATTGGGTTACGGAGAAGAGGGCTCAAAGAACATTCCACCCCACTCTGCCCTAATATTCAAGGTGAAGCTGATAGAAGTGGTGAAACTGAAATAACTAGAAAAAGCCATTTCACTGCCAATGACAGAGGCGTGAAATGGCTTTTTCGTTTTTCAAGAATCATCTTTGTGTCAACGCATCATTTTTGGCTGTTCACAATGTCTTTCAGGGCAGAACCAAAGATGATGTACTGTGTGTTGCCGGCTATGGTTCCCTCGTTTTGTCCCCAGAGGAAAGGCCAGTCGTCGAAATTCTCGAAGTGGTCGGGTTTGCGGAAGAGCAGTCCAGGAGCCACATTTCCCGGTATGAATGAGAAGTCGGCACGGTTGTTTCCATAGAAGACAGCCTTTGGCCGGGCGGCTCCCACTACAGCCACAAACGAGTAGTTGTGATAAGGATGGCATCCATAAAGCCAGTTGGCCGTGCGGAACACATCGTCCCTGTTTATCATGTCGGGGAAATATCGGTAAGCGAAACACACCGTGGTGCCAAAGCTAAGAGTTGCATTTCCCCCCGCCCAGTTTCCAAGTCCTATGGGCACACCAAAAGGATTGTTTGCAGTCAGGCTGTCCATATATTCTGCGTATTTCCCCACATAAGGTCTCAATTTTTGTTTGTAAGCATCATCCATATACGGCACGGCATCAAGGGCCGTCTGCATGGTTGATAGCACATTGCGGTCGAGAGCCTTCCATATTTGCTCGTTGAAAGCCTTCAGGTATTGTTTCTCTTGAGTGGCGGCATAGAGTTGCAGCTGTGTTGCAAGATTGTTATCCCCTCTGTTGCGTCTGTTCGCCTGTATGTTTTCCTGACGTCCCTTTAGCATTTCCGTGGCCTCCTTCAATAGTCTTTTCGACTGTGTGAGAGCACGTTGTGCGAGTTCATCATTATATCCAGCAAGAGCTCTGCTTGCAGCAGCAAACATGGTGGCAGCCTGAAGGTCGAGCGAAGGATTGCGGGTGGTGAAAGCCCACATGTCGTCAGGCGTCCCACTACGCTTGCCGTCAGCAGAAGTCTCATAAGGTTTCAGACTTGGGTCGTAGTGCTTGCCATCGGTGATGCTCGCGGCATCACCCAAGTGATGGTAATTGTCGAGAATGGAATTCGACAAGGTGGAAGCCATGTGTCCTATTTGCTCCGCCTGAGCCACAAGGTTCAGAGTTCCATGTTCTATGAATTGCAGTATATCAGGCACGCCATCGGGTCGATGCAAGTCAACATAACGTTGTTGCTGGCTTACGAAAGTCTCGTCGCGCAATGGTTTGAACAATTCCCAAGTCCTGATGAAGTTTTGCACCACATTGATGTTCGACCCGGTCTCTATGTCGAAATCCCCTGCATCAAAGAACCCGCCGATGTTCAGCCCTGGTATCAACTCGTAGGGTTTGTATTTCGTATCTGTTGTGGCACCCTGGGCATGAAGGTCGAAATGGTCGCTTGGAGGTGCTTGCAGATATCCCTCCTTGAATGGTTCCCCATGCCATGTGCGATACCCTTCGTTCACATAAACATGGTTCATGTGGATTGGCACCCAGACATCCGTTGTTGCGTCTGTTATCTTGTCATAGACATGCTCGTCTATTAGGAAGTCGTTGGTGCGAGTATCTCCATATTGTATGTAGTAAACACCTGGTTGTCTCACTTCTGAGAAGTCAAACTTCACATAATTGTATTTGAAGTATTTTCCCCACGTCTTGATATCTCCTGTGAAAGCCGTTTCCGTCGTACCATCGTTGTTTATGCGCATCAGGGATGCCCTTGCAATCGGAGTGTCCATCTTGTCGAGTTCTATCACAGCGACCTTGGGTTGGTCGGGTATATACCCCACTTGGGAGAACCCGATGTTTGGCTTTCTTATCCATCCGGGAATGGCATTTGGCTCCACAAGCCATGTCACCACCTTGCCAGTCTTTCCCTTAGGCAACACGCTACGCAGTACAAACCACCCATTTTGAGCCAGCATCCTGCCATCGTACAAGCACAATTCAGAGTCGTCGCTTGTGATTCTTACCATTCGTTCGGCATCATCGGTTGCGAGCGTAAACGAATGTCCCCTCTCTATTGGAAGAGGGTCGACAAAGCGCCCCGTTCCCCTGTCGTCGTAAGTCTTGAATCCCTTGAACTGTCGTGGTTTCTGGCTATTGGGTCGTGTGATTGTCTGGCTTGTGGCATATCGTGGCAATCTGCCCAGCCTCTCATCAACAGTGAAAGTCTTCAACCAATATTGTGATGGCAGGAACTCTATGTTGAAGCCAGCCTCTCCTGCAAGAGCATCAGGCACGGGCTTGTCAAGCCAAACTGCAATCTCCACAGCCTTACCCTTTGCCGTCACCACCACCCTGCTGTCGAAGTCGTAATCATCATATCTCATGCCCACGTCAATGCAGTTATTTTCTCGGTCGACTTTCCTCTCAGTCATTTTCGGCACAAGGTCCCATTGTTCCGGTGTGTTGTTTAGCCTTACGGCTCCCCCTTGCACGGTTCTCACTCCATGATGGATGATCTCTATGCCTGAGTTTTTCTCATCGTTGAACCCACCATTAAAACTATTGCTGAACACCAATATGTTGACCCCTTGCCTTTCAAAATATTCGAGGTCGTTGAGTCTCAGTTCTTGTGCTTGGACAAGAATGGGGGCAAGTAGTCCCCAAAAAGAAATAAAAAGCTTCATAATCAATTAGTTAGCAAGTAATCAAGATAACAAGCAAAAGGCAACAGCCAATGCCATTGCCTGTTTTTGCATGATGAAAGTGGTTGATTTAATAACCGATGGGATGGTTGAGTTCGATTATGACATCTTCCGGCAAATCAAGTGCTTTTCTCACCGCTTCTTGGTCCATCATAGCCCTTGCCACAGTGCGCATTCCAAGAGCAGTACATGCCAGATAGATGTTTTGTGAGACGTAGCCAGAGTCTATGTCGCCATAATGGCTGTTTTTGCGCCTTGCCTTGCTTTGGTCGCTAACAAGCAAGAGCGTGTATGGTGCGTCTTTGACGAAAGCTTGGCCTGCAGCCAATGACTCCAGCAAGTTCTTGTCGGACACTGTGGTCAGGTTGTTGGCCTTGGGGTCATAAAGGCATACCCCCTTTTCAGAGCAGACATAGACCTTGATATCTTGCATGTTGATGGCAGACGGGGCTGTAATCTTTCCTGAAGCAGGGTCGCTGATGCCACAAGCGGCCCAGAGAATGGTGGACAAGGTTGCCATGTCAATGGTCTTGTCTTTCTTGTATTCACGATATGACCGACGTGTCTTCAGTGCCTCACCCACCGACATGCCAAGTTTTGCGGCATCGGGTTTTGGCAACTCCACTGTGCTTTGTGCCATGATGCTTGAGCTCGCGACCAAGCAAAATGCTAAAAACAATACTTTCTTCATAGGTTTAGGCTTTATTTGTAATCTGGATGAAAATCATACAAAGTTACGCAAATTCCGCGGCTGGCGCAAATTTCAAGTGTTAAAAAAGCGTTTTTGCATGTTCATCCACGATTACAATGCCTCACCAATTGTCATCGTCATTTCCTACCAGCCCATTCTTCACGGCCTCTTTCACCTTGTCCATGATGGCATTCGAATAAGCGTGTGTCATCACGAGAGCCTTTGAGCAAGTACGCTTTTGCGGGTCTTTGTCTACAAATGGATAGTGCCTGGCAATCTCCCATTGTTCGTCATACAAATTGGCATTGGTCTTGTCTTCAGCCTTGCGTTTCGAATCCCCATAGGTGCGGTCATCCACATTTGTGACAAGTCCACTGAGGAAACCTCCTGAGATATCACGCAGGATGTCATAGTTTTGCACTGTAAAAGTGACACGTATTCTGCCTTCTTTAATATCAAGTCTTATCACTGGCGTGATGCTCACCGAGTAGCTATTGACGGTGCCTGTGTGTTCCGCAATATCTTTCAAGGTTGAAGAGATTATGATGCAACCTGCATCCTTGTCGTTGAGCGTTATGGCCTGCTTGTCCTTGAAGGTGGCAGTAGCCCAATAATTCAGTGCCACATAGATTTGCGACTTGGTTTTGCCCGGTGCCTCTATGACTTCCTGATAAGTGAGGCTCTGGTTCTTGTCAAGCATCAGACTGCTTGCAAGGTTCATTGCTGCATCCACCCACCTGTCACCATAACGTTGTTTAGCATATTTTTCCAAGTCAGCTCCTTTCAACACTTGAGCTTGAGTACCCATCACGCAGAGCATGAAGATGGTTGCCAATGTCATTATTTTCTTTGTCATAATTGTAGTCTTTTTATTGTTTTGTTTTTTTCGTTATTTCGTTTTGAGGGTATTTCGTTATTTCATTCTTTTTTGGGGAGGGGTGAGGGTATTTCGTTATTTCATTCTTTTTTTTGGGGGGGGTGACGGTATTTCGTCATTTCATTCTTTTTTTTGGGGGGGGTGACGTCATTTCGTTTTGACGTTATTTCGTCATTTCGTTTTGACGGTGTAAAAGTACAATTATTTATGAAAATCTCGTATCATTTTTGCCCATAAAAAATGGTGATTATTACGACATGATGCCTTGTTTTGCGACAAAAATCGCGAATGAGCACTATAAATGTCGCATTTGCCATGACAAATGCTCGAAAAAGGAAAAAAAA
>CAMJLI010000101.1 GCA_946406585.1 uncultured Prevotellaceae bacterium
TGTAAGCCTTCGATGCAGTAACCACGTTGCTGTTGTTGTAGTTGTAGTAGATGGTGGTGCCTTCTGTTGCCCCAGAGATGGTGACAACAGACTTGCCAGCCTCACGAGTGAAGGAAATGACCGGAGTGGCGGCCTTTGCCTTGATGATGACGGCAGCCTCGGCAATCTCACTTGGGAGATAACCATCGCCCACGCCGAATGCCTTCACTGTGGCGTTCTGGGTGAGTGTGAATGGCTCAGTGTAGCGAGCGCTCTCTGTTGTGGGGTCGGAACCATCGATGGTGTAGAAGATGATGGTGGAATTGGCGGCAGTGATGGTGACGGTGGTCTGTCCGTCTTCATAACTCTGCTGGATGTTAGGCTTGCTGACATTCAGCACGCTGTTCTTTGTGGCAGCCACTGCAGCCAGCGCCTGTGACGGGAGAGAGACAAGGGCTTGCTCAGAAGCCATCGTCATGTCTTCCAAGGTGAGCGGCAGCAACATGTAAGCATTGCGTGTCTTGTTGTGGACGTGCATTGCCACCACATCACCAGCCTTTGCGAGGATGGCGTCATTTGCGAAATAGTCGCCCAGTTCCACACCGGTGATGCCGCCATCGGTGAGGTAGTCGATTTCGGCAGTCACATCAAAGCCTTCAAACACATCACTCGTCGGGTCGGTGACAGTGAGCGTCTTGGCATCAGTCTTCACAGCCTTGCCCAGTCCGAGAGCCTCATAGATGTTGGGGTTGAGGTTGAGCACTGGCACGAAAGCTATAGCCTGCTTGATGGTGGTAAGGTATGCGTTGTCGGCACCGATGGTAGGACTGATGACGATGGCATCGTATGCCTGCAGTTCGGCAGCAGAAGGCTGCACTTCAGCAACATTGATTTCAGTGACATCAAACTTGCTGTCGCCGCTGATGAAGGCATAGGCATAGTCATCGGCATTGCTTCCATTGAAGAGATAGCCCACCTTCTTGGCATCGGTCACCTGAGGCTCGTCGCCGTCGCCTACAGTGATGTAGTAGATGTGGCAGCCGTTGGTGTTGTAAATCTGGATGTCGTAGGTGCCATCCTCATTGGGAGCGTCGGGTGCATCCGTGGGCACCAGCCATTCCTGGTCGGTATAGGCAGTGGGTGCTGCCACGCTGTTGCCGTCAGGACCCAGCAGCTGTGTGCCGGATGTGCCATGGCCGATATAGAGGTTGACGCCACGAGCATCGGTCACCTTGTGAGACTCCACACCCATCTTGATGACAGTGCCAGGAGCCACGTGAGGGATGACGAAATAGTTCTTCTTGGAACCACCAAACCAGAGGTAGGATGGGCCTTTGTAAGGTCCGAAGCTGCTTGATGGGTCAGGACCGGGATAGTTCACGGCGATAGCCAATGAGCGGTCGGTGGTGTTGGTGTAGAGCAAGCCCTCCAACTCAGCGATGGGCATGCCATTGGCCTGGATGGTAGTACCTTCAGCTGTTCCTTGGTGTGTCACCTCCCAGAAGCAGTTGTCCTTGGAAGCTTCTGTCGGTTGGGTGGCATCCTTCTTCTCCACGTCAGACCAAGCTCCCGTGGAAGGTCCTTTGGCCGACTCGGCCTTCAGGTTCTCTACCGTTACGGCACTCCACTTGGTGAAGTCCCAAGACTTGCGGTAGGTCTCTTGAGCCTGCACGGCAACAGCCAGCACAAGCCCCAATGTCAGAGTAAAGATTTTCTTCATATTGTTATTTGTTAAGGGTTAAGAGTCTTATTAAGTAGGAATACTTTCGCATATTTTTTGAACACCTTCCCATTTCTGCCACTCGGGCAAATAGGAGATGGCGGCCATGGGCGTGCCATGACCGCCGAGAAAGTCATTTCACTTGGAAGGGCACCCAGTTGCCACCCTCCATGATCTTGGAGCGCACGCTGGCGGCGAGAGCCTGGTTGTCATACTTCCCACACACGCGGTCAGCCACGATGGAGAGGTCAGAATATCTCACTGCCATCCTGTTCATCATGGGATAGACCTTGCCCTCTGCCGCGAACTCGAGCATTGCCTCGTCGAGCAGTTGCATGTCATTATACTTCAGCGTACCCAGTTCGCCCAATTCATGTGTGTTCTCCTTGATGTCGCGAGGCACCAGTCCTGTGAAGCATCCCCTGATGCCCAGCGACGGGTATCTGCGAGTGCCCCAATTGGCGGTGCCTGTCCAGTCGCACTTCGTGGGGTCCACCGTACTGGCGAAGCCTTCCCATTCAGGCAGTCCGGCATGGAAGCAGTCGTCAGCCTCACCAGCCTTCACGCCCTTGTTGAACACAGCATTGAGGGCTATGAATCGCTTGAGGTGGTTGAGCGCCTCGCACAACATGAGATGGTATTGCGTTGCCCTGTAGATGTAGATGTGGCAATCATCCTGGTAAGCATTCACCCTTGCGGTGCTTCCCACAGGTCTGAACTTGGCGATGTAGTCTTGTCCGGAAGAGTTGCCGAAGACACACTTGTATCGAGTGTCCGAGGTGGTGGCACCAGGATTGAATTTTGCATCGGTGAAGCGCTCCTTACCCAAAGCCGACGGCCTGAGCAGATAGTTGTTGGGGTATTCGTTGGAGAAATGCTTCAGCAGCGTGTTCGTCTGGTTGTGGGTGTAGTCGTAGATGATGGCAGCCACCGCCTCGTAGGGATAAGGCTGGCTGTTGTTCCATATCGGCGAGTAGTGTCCCGGCGTGGCGCCCGAGGGCAGCCAATACACGTTAGAGCCGGGGTCTGACGAAACATTTATCTGCTCTCCCAGAGCGCTGAGCATCAGGTCGGCAGCCTTTTTGTACGTAGCAGTGGCATCCTGTCCGGCAGCATCCTGAATGGCACCCTTCCACAAGCAAAGTTCCACATAAAGTCCGGCATAAGGCGGAGTCATGTAGTTCCATTTGCGGTACTGGCTGCTTGAAAGGCTCACGCTATGGGTTGGGTCGAGCCACTCATACCAGTCGATATTGCGCTTGGCATCCACACCCTCGTAGCCTTCATCCATCTGCTGCAGGCATTTGTCGATGAGTTGCTCCAGTTTCAGTCTTTGGAACTTGGCACCGTCGCCCAGGTTGGTGACCTCGGTGACAGGGTCGTCGAACCACACCGCCTCGCCATAAATCTCAGCCAATGTCTTGTAGGTCCACACTTTCACCCTGAGAGCCGAAGAGACAAGCGCCTCCCAAGCGTCGGTGTTGACATTTGGCATCCGGCGATAGTCCTTCATGTTCTTCAGGTAGTCATTGCAAGCGATGATCACCTCGTAGTATCCCTGCGGGTTGGCATAAGAGTTGGCTTGCAGGTTCTGGTCGTAATTGTAAAGTGCAATAAGTTCGTTGCTTGAATTGTCGGTCGGCTCTATGAGTTCTCCACGCGGCTCAGTAAGCAGTATTTCCTTGTCGCCGATGGCCTGCATCTTGGTCATGATGCCCAGGAATCCGGTGTACATCTCGGTATTGGTGGAGAAGCCTTCGTCGCCATCAAACTCATCTTCTGTTTCCGGGTCCCAAAAGTCAGAGCATCCTGTAAGCACGGTGGTTGCCATCATGAAGCAAAAAGCACAGATGAAAAGATATGTCTGTCTCATGTTTGTTGTTGTTTTGCGTCGTTAGAATTTCAAGTTCACTCCGAATTTCACTGCCCTTGGAGCAGTAGCCTTCGCATAGTCCACGCCCTGCATCAGGGGGCTGTAAGAATAAGAGAACTCGGGGTCGAGACCGAGATAGTCGGTGAAGCAGAGCAGGTTTTGCCCTGTCACGAAAATGGTTCCGTTTTGGATGAAGTTCCACAAGGACTTGTTCCATGAATAGCTCAGGGTGATGTCTCTCAGCTTGACATATCCTGCATCCTCTATCCATCTGCTTCCAAAGGCATTGTTGCCCACCCTGTCGTTGTATCTCACTCGCGGCATGTCGGTGTCCTGTCCCTCCATGAGCCAACGGCGGTTCACCGAACTGGCTTGGTTGGAGAAGTCGCTTGACGACTCGGTGACACGTCTGACGGCGTTGTATGCGTCGCTGCCAAAGGAGTATGCGAATGTCATGTCGAGAGCGAAGTTGCGGTATTCGAACCTGGTGAAGAACGAGCCGAACAAGTCGGGTGTTGACGAACCCAACACCACTCTGTCGTCAGCGTTGATGACACCGTCGCCATTGGCGTCAAAGTAATGCACGTCACCAGCCTGGAACTTCTGTCCATTGGCTGTCAGGTTGGCAGTCTCAGCCTCGGCAGTGGTCTTGAAGATGCCCAGAGCCTTCAGCCCATAGTAAGCGTAAGGGTTCTCCCCCACCTTTGTTATCACCTGTGCGCCATCGTCGAGCGTGGTCACCATCTCCGACAATGAGCCAAGGGAGTTGACCTTGTTGTCGAGAGTGGTCAGCGTGCCACCAATGGTCCATTTGAAATCCCTGGTGTATACGGGAGAGGCGACGAGCGACACCTCCCATCCTTTCGACTGCAACTCAGCCTCGTTGTTGTAATAAGTGCTTGAACCGAGAATAGGCGACCTTTCGCCAGCGATGAGCACGTCGGTGGCCTTTGTGGTGTAGTAACCCACGGCCAGGTTGATGCGGTTGTGCAGGAAGGCAGTCTCTATGCCCACATTGAGAGTGTTGTCACGCTCCGCCTTGATGTCGGTGCTCGGCACATTGGCCCTCACGATGCCCGCAATGGTCTGGTAAGGATTGGACGTGTAGTAATACTTTCCGAACTTGGACGAGAACCTGCTGTTACCCGTGATGGAATAGTTGGCATAGACATTCAGCTTGTCGAGCCATGAGACATCGGACAGGGCAAGGAGGTTCTTAGCCATGAACACCACGTCGGCAGCGGGATAGAGCGACATCCTGGTGGCATCCTTGCCTATGGACGAGGAGCCGTCGAAAGACGCCGTAAGCCCCACCTTGACGAGGTTCATCCATGTCCAGTCGGCATGGGCGTAAATGTCCATCCAGTTCCACTTGTTGTCGTAGCCGGAGAAGTATTTTCCCAGAGACTGTGCGTCGCCCAATGTCTGGTAGAAGTCGTTGTTGGAGTTTCTTCCGAAGCCGGCATCATACTCGTAGGATGTGGTGACAGCCTGCCATCCAGCATTCAGGTTCACCTTGTGAGTCTCCCCGATGTTGAGCTTGTATGCCGCATTGACATTGTAGAACATGTTGAAAGTGTGGTTTGTACCCACGCGGATGGTGTTGCTGGCTTGTCCGTACTGGTCGAAGAGAGGCACGATGTCCTCGTTGTCGATGCCGGGTATGAAGGCCTCCTCCTGATTGTAGTTGTAGTACATTCCCACTATGCCGTTGAGGGTGAGGTTTCTTATCGGCGAGTAGATGAGGTGCAACTTGAGGTTCATGTCATACTGCCGGTTCTTGCCCATCATGTTGTTGACAAGCGAGACGGGGTTGCTCACGATGAAGTCCTCGTTTTGTATTGCCCCGAACCAATAGCTGGAATACTTGTTGATAAGGTTTCCATACATGTCGCTCTGGTACGGGCTGAGCAGCGGCGCCCTCCTGTATGCAGCAAGCATGGGGTTGGTCTCCCTGGAAAGGCCCTGCTCCTGGTATTGCCCCTTGAGGTAAGCCGTGTTGATGTTGGCGCGAATCTCGAAATTCTTGCTCACAAGCACGGAAGCGTTGATTTGCGCATTGTATCGGTCGCTGTGAGTGTTCTTGATAGTTCCCTGGTCGCCCATGTATCCCAGCGAGATGTTGTATTTCGCGATGTTGTCACCACCCTCCACTCTGAAGAGGTAGTCCATGGTGGTGCTGTTGCGGTAGATTTCATCCTGCCAGTCGGTGTCGTATTGGTAGAGGTACGACTTGTTGGCCTGTGGGTCGCTCATGAAATTGAAGTCGTTGAAGAAAGCCTCCATGTTAGGGTAGTAAGTCAGACCCATGTCGCTAAGGAAGTTCTTGTATTCTGAAGCGTTCATCAGCGGCACCCTCTTTGAGTTCCAGTTCACACCAGCTATCGCCGAGAAAGAGATTCGGGTGTTCATGTCGCTGCTGCTTGCCTGGTCGGTCTCAATCATTATCACGCCATTGGAGCCCATGGAGCCGTAGGCAGCCGCCTCAGCGCCTTTCAGCACTGTGATGTTGCGAATGTCGAGGTTGTTCAGCGCCTGGAAATACGACCTTGAATATCCGCCGATGATCTGGCTGAGGTTGGCGTCGGGCATGTAAGGCACGCCGTTGATCACCACGAGCGGTGCATTGTCTGCCACGAGCGAGCGCACACCCCTGAGTTGCATGAAGGCACCCTCGCCGGTCATGCCGCTCTTTTCGGTCACTTGGAGTCCAGCCACCTCCCCTTTCAGGGCGTTGTCCACCGAAAGTGAGCCACGTGCGAAGTCCTTGCGGTTGATGTTTGTCATGCTGCTTGCAGCGCCATCGCCCTGAGTTGTGGCGAAAGGAGTCACCTTTGTCTCATTATATCTGGTGCTGCTCTCCTCCACCATGTAGATGCGCAAGTCGGAAGCCTGCACGTCGTTGACATATACCAACCTTTGATAGAAGCCGTCATGCCATACGGAAAGCGCATTGCCTTTCTTCACACCCTCGATGGTGAAGCTGCCATCTCCATTGGTGCGCACGGCAGTACATCCGGGACTCGTGATGACGGCGTCCACTACAGGTTGGCTTGCCGAAGTAAGCACACGACCACTCAACTGCTGTGCATAAGCCCCTACAGAGGTCATCAGCGGAAGTGCGAGGCAGCAAATCACTGTTTTTATGTTGTTGCTCATATTATCTTGATGTTCAAAGGATTAATAATTGTTTACCGTTGGTCTCAAGCACCAGTGATGGAATTTCACGTTGCTCTTTCCATTCCAACTGCCACAGCTGATGCGCATGGTGATTTGCACCGGAGAGCCATTGCCATGGATGTCGGGTATCACCAGTTCGTCGAGCATCTGCCCACCATCAGTGTCATAGTTGGCAGCCTTGCTGTTGCCTCCCACCTCCCTGACGTAAGTGGCATCATAGCCTTCCGGGTGTGTGTTTGAGAGAGTGGTGCCACGGTCGTAGTGGAACTCTGTCGT
>CAMJLI010000102.1 GCA_946406585.1 uncultured Prevotellaceae bacterium
TTAGACTGATAATCAGCATAAACCCCAGTATATTAGTAGTGATCCCGTTGGGATTCAAACCCAAGACCTTCAGAACCGGAATCTGACGCTCTATTCAGCTAAGCTACGGGACCTTTAATAAAAGCAGATGCAAAAGTAAGCATTATTCTTGTAATGAACAAATTTTGCATTGTTATTTCTTCTCCAATCACTTGCTTGCTTGAATTATCAATTTTGCAATAATACCCATCAACAAATGTTGATATGATGGTAAATGGACAAAAACAAACGTCAATATGACATTAAAATTAAAAAAATGCTATCTTTTTGCAAAAATTTCAGCATTTATTCTTTCATATAAGTATTATTGTATACCTTTGCACCGCAAAAAGAAAAAGCTATCATCCCACTTTTTCAAACACAAAACACATCAGGCTAAAAAGCAAGATAAAATGAGCAAACTGATCAAGCCACTCAAATACAAGGCGCTACTCAGCATGCGCCAGACGGAGCAAGGCATCAAACTGATTAAAGACTTCTTCCAACAAAATCTGAGCACCGAATTGCGTCTTCACCGTGTCACGGCACCACTGTTCGTGCTGAAAGGCCTTGGCATCAACGACGACCTCAATGGCGTGGAACGTCCCGTCACCTTCCCCATCAAAGACCTGGATGACGCAAAAGCAGAAGTGGTGCATTCGCTGGCGAAATGGAAGAGACTGACACTTGCAGAATATGAAATAGAGCCAGGTTATGGCATTTATACAGACATGAATGCCATACGCGCCGACGAGGAACTTGACAACATACATTCGCTATATGTGGACCAATGGGACTGGGAAGCTGTGATAACACGTAAAGACCGCACGATAGACTATCTTAAAGATGTGGTAAAACGCATCTATTGTGCCATTCGCCGAACAGAATACTTGGTCTGTGAGACATATCCGCAAATAAAGCCTTTCCTTCCCAAAGACATCCACTTCATCCACAGCGAGGAACTGCTGCAGATGTACCCTGACATGACTGCCAAAGAACGCGAGGACGCGATATGCAAGAAATATGGAGCAGTGTTCCTTATTGGCATTGGCGGCGACCTCTCCAATGGCGAGCCACACGACGGAAGAGCCCCCGACTACGATGACTGGTCCACAGAGGGTGACAATGGGTTGAAAGGTCTCAATGGCGACATCCTCATCTGGTACCCGATATTGGGAAGGTCTTTGGAATTGTCATCGATGGGCATAAGGGTTGACAAGGAGTCTCTGTTAAGACAACTGGAAATTGCTGGCAAGCAGGAGCGTGCCGAGCTATATTTCCACCATCAGCTGCTCGAGGGAAAATTGCCGCTCACGATTGGCGGTGGCATAGGGCAAAGCAGGCTGTGCCTGATGCTTCTTCACAAGGGCCACATCGGTGAAATTCAAGCCAGCATCTGGCCCGATGACATGAGAAGCGAATGCAAGGAAATAGGGATGCCTCTGATATAGCATCATGCCATGTCGAGGTCGAGCAACTCTGCCAGTTGTTCGATGGCATGGTTTTCCTTTCTCAACTTTTCAAAAATTTCCCTTCTTGACAATATCGGCTTCACCTCACTGGCTTCAGCCAGACGGATGTTGAAGCCGATATTGCCATTGTGCAGATATTTGGCCATCGTAGCGCGCAACCTGTTCTTATTGCCCATGGCTTGGTCGAGCAGCTGTTTGTTGTCTATCACCAATTCTATGTTTGGATGTTGGGTTATCCTTGGCTGTACATTTTTCAGCCTTTGGGCGAATCCTATGAGATTCTTGTTAGCCATCATCCTGTTGCACATTGACAGCCATTCCCTGGAAAGGTCTTCTTGAGTGAACTGTGAGTTTTCCTCCTTGTTGGTGATTTCCGCATCATCCTGCACCGTCTTCTCCTCTTTAGCCATTCCCATTTGCTTGAAAGAAGTGGAGAATTCACCCGACTTGAGCCTCATTCCCAATTTAGGCCTTGCCGGAGGCGTTATTGGCGGTGTGTTGGTTGTGGAGACATTTTGACTTGCAACGGTAGGATTGAGAGACGTTGTGGGAGTGCTATCAGGCATTTGTGGTGCCGGAGTGGCATTGGGAGCCTGCATTGCCCGTTGTGCCATCCGTCCGGTCGCGGCCACCTGCGATGCCGCATTTTTCTGACCAGAAGCCACCAATTTCTTGAACAGGGATTTCAAAGACTTCCTAGGGCGGCGCCCCGCGCCAGCCTCATCTTCTTGTGTTATTTGCGCTATTTCAATAAGTGTCAGCTCCACCAGCAGGCGTTTGTTGCTGCTTGCCTTGTAGTTGACGTCGCAGTCATTGCAATAGCGCAAGGCTTGATAGATGAATTTGGCAGGGCACTTTTGTGCTTGTTCACCAAACTTCGTCTTAAGCCTGTCACTTGCTTCGATAAGTGGCAAGGTGCCGGGATTCTTGGCCATCAACACATTTCTCAAGTGACTTGCCAATCCGTTGACAAATTGTCCGCCGTCGAATCCATTCTCTATTATCTCATTTAGCAGCACCATCACATCAGGCACCTTGTTCTGCAGACTGAGGTCAACCAGCTTGAAGTAATTCTCACTGTCCAGGACATTGAGATTTTGCAGCACCTTTTCGTATGTGAGGTTTCCACCACAGAAACTGACGCACTGGTCGAAAATCGACAATGCGTCGCGCATGCCTCCATCGGCCTTTTCGGCTATAAGGTTGAGAGCTTCATCCTCATATGTCACTCCTTCCTTCCCTGCCACCATTTTCAGATGAGACACCGTATGGGGCACATCCATTCTCTCGAAGTCATAGATTTGGCATCGTGAAATGATGGTTGGCAATATCTTATGTTTCTCGGTAGTGGCAAGGATGAAAATCACATACGAAGGAGGTTCTTCCAAAGTCTTGAGAAAAGCATTGAAAGCCTGAGGGGAAAGCATGTGCACCTCGTCGATGATGAACACCTTGTAGCGTCCCAACTGAGGTGGCACCCTTGTCTGGTCCATCAAGGCCTTTATATGTTCTACTCCATTGTTGCTTGCCGCGTCAAGTTCGAAAATGTTGAGAGAGCGCTGTTCGTTGAAAGCCTTGCAGCTTTCACATTCGTTGCAAGCCTCTCCATCTGGCGAAACATTTTCACAATTGATTGTCTTGGCGAAAATACGGGCGCATGTAGTCTTCCCCACTCCACGCGGCCCGCAGAAGAGGAACGCATGTGCCAATTTCCTATTCTTCACCGCATTCTTCAGCGTGGAAGTAAGAGCGGTCTGCCCTACCACGGAGCTGAACGTCATGGGCCTGTACTTTCGTGCAGAAACGATATATTCCATTTTACTATTTTTGTGTTTTTGTTGAGTTGCAAAGTTAGCTATTTTTTTGCCAACGGCAAACAAAGGTTGTTATTTTTTCAGAACAACTTCTCATGAGTTATCAAGTAGGTGAAAATAAAAACGAGAATCTTTTTGCTTTTTCTCCATGTTTGCATTATCTTTGCATTTTGGAAGGAAAGTCGTCCCTGTTAATACTAATGATTGGAATATGAAGTTAATAAAGTGTTTATTCATCCTCGTGCTGCTTGTCACATGCACATCATCCTATAGTCAATCCACAAACATACGTACTCAGCACAAAGTTGAGAAGAACGAGTCTGTCTTTGGCATCGCAAAGAAATATGGTGTCACACTGGAAGAGCTTATCGAAGCCAACCCCCAAATGAAACAACCAGGCTACGAGTTGAACCGTGGCACAATGCTCAGCATCCCATACGGCAAGAACCAGCCCACACCAAGTTCATCAAAAGACAACACCGCCAAGCCAACCACAGCCCAGGTGACCGGAAAGAAAGAAGTGAAGGTGGGCGTGATGCTTCCCCTCCACGACAATGACGGCGACGGGAGGCGAATGGTGGAATACTATCGCGGCCTGCTGCTGGGTGCCGACCGCGTGAAGAAAGACGGCATAACCATAGAGATGAATGCATGGAATGTGCCTATCGATGCCGACATAAACAACACGCTTGCAGAAAAAGAGGCGGCGCAGTGCGACATCATCATCGGCCCCCTCTACACCAAAATGGTGAAGCCACTTGCCCAATTCTGTTCAAAGAACGACATCATGATGGTGATACCATTTTCCATTTCGGGCAATGATGTGGAGGAATACTCCAACATATACCAGGTGTATCAGTCACCTGCGGACTTCGACACCCAAACCGTGAAAAACTTCATACAGTGGTTCAACAACTACCATGTGGTTATCATAGATTGCGAGGACGAGAAGAGCACAAAAGGAGAATTCACCAAGAAACTGAGGGCTGAGCTGGACAATTACGCCATAAAGTATTCCCTCACAAGCCTGAAGACCCCGGAGAAGTCCTTTGCCAAGGCTTTCAGCCTGTCGCAGCAGAACGTGGTGATAATCAACACCGAACATTCGCCATCCCTGAACACCACCTTCCAGAAGTTGAACACGCTGACGGAAAAGAATGCCGACATCCACGTTTCAATCTTCGGATATAAGGAATGGCTGATGTACACAAAGGTTTACATGGACCTGTTCTTCAAGTATGACGCATACATCCCAACATATTTCTACTACAACAACCTGTCGGCAGACACCAAATGGGTGGAGCACAACTACAAGGAAAAATACAAGAAAGACATGGATGTGGATGCCCTGCCCCGCTTTGCCCTGACAGGTTTCGACCATGCATGCTTCTTCATTGGCGGCTTCAGCCAATTCGGCAAGAACTTCAATGGCGGCAAAGGCCAGATGACCTACAAGCCAGTGCAATCACCTCTGAAATTCCGCCCTGCCGGCAAGGGGCACAAGAACACCAATTTCATGTTTGTGCATTACAAGAACGACCGCACTATAGAGTCTGTAAACTATTGATGGCATGATGCACAAGGACAAATCCCTTCCCCGCCTGTTTATGGTCATCGCCTTGCTGATGGCCACTAATGGCATCAAGGCGCAGATAGGCGAGCACCGCGACGACCTCTCGATAGGTGGCAATGCAGGCGTCGCGCTCTCATCGGTAGGTTTTGTACAAAAGATCAACCAAGGCCAGCACATTGGCCCTACAGCAGGTTTTAGCGTCCGCTATGTGTGTGAGAAATATTACAGCATGGTATGCTCGGTCTTGGGCGAGGTAAACTTTGCGATGATGGGATGGAAAGAAGACATCCTTGACCGTCAAGATGCGAAAGTGATAAACCCCACGACGGGGAGAGCGGAAGAATACAGCAGGACCATCAATTACCTCCAAATACCTGTTTTTGCACATCTGGCTTGGGGAAAAGAGCACAACGGCTTCAATTTCTTCATACAAGCCGGCCCACAGATAGGTGTATGCTTGGGCGAGTCAACAGACATGAATTTCACTCTCGACAACATCAACCTGAACGACCGTTCAAACAAAACCATAGAACAGTATTCGATGGAAGTGGAGAACAAGTTCGACTATGGCATAGCTGGCGGTTTGGGGGTGGAGTATTCTGCCGGACGTTTGGGTCACTTTCTTCTTGAGGGCCGTTATTATTACGGATTGGGCAACATTTATGGTTCATCCAAACGGGATTTCTTCGGCAAATCAAACATCAACGGCATAATGATAAAAGCCACCTACCTGTTTGACTTGAAACATTAGGTTTTCCAGTTATGACGCGCGAAGAAGCCATAGCTGCTGGCGTGGAGGTGAACGAGACACAGCACTCGATGAACAGACGCACGCCATGGCACGACTATAGCCGCAAGGGAACGTACATGCTGACCCTTGTGGTGAGGGAGCGTATGTCATTGCTTGGCGCGTTGAAGGGATGCCTGGAGGGTGAGGTGGCTCCCTATGTGGAGCACTCTGCCCTCGGCAGGGCAATCATCCAGGAAGAACAGAACAAGATCAACCGCCATTACCCTCAGGTTGAGGTGTGGAAACTATGCATCATGCCTGACCACTTGCACATGATTGTAAGAATCAATGAGGACATGGGAGAAGGCAAGCATCTTGGGAAAGTGGTGGCAGGATTCAAATCAGGCTGCAACATTGCCTATTGGAAATTGTTCAACATGAACGAACCACCAAGACAAGGCTTGTTCGAGAAAGGCTACTGCGACAAGATTCTCTTGCACGAGGGGCAATTGGACAACTGGAAGCGTTATCTTGATGACAATCCCCGCCGCTTGATGATGAAACGCCAGAACCCAGAGCTGTTTACCGTGCTCTCTGGCATGAAGGTGGCAGGTGAGCAATGTCAGGTGGTAGGTAACAGATTCTTGTTGAACATCCCAGACAAGATGGCAGTCATAGCTCACAGGCGCTATACTGACGAGGAAAACGCTCGACTGAGAGAGGAATGGCTGGCATGTGGCGAACGTGGTGGCGTGCTCGTAAGTGCAGCCATCTCGCCAAAGGAGAAAGAGGTGTTGCGAGAGGCAATGAACCGAGGTTACAACATCATCCTGCTTAGGGAGAATGGCTTCCCGAAGATATACAAGCCCTCTGGGGAGGCTTTTGATGCTTGTGCCAGGGGGTTGCTGCTGCAGGTAAGCCCATGGGAGTTTCATTATGAGAAAAGGGTGATAACGAGGGCGCAATGCCTGCACCTAAATGCGATGGCGGAAAGGATAGCCGGCGATGGGTAGGAAGGAGATGCTATCCCAAGCGGCAAAACCGCTTGGAACGGTGGCGGGATGGAAGGAAGGGGAAGGAAAGAAGGGGGATAAGGGGATGGATGGATGGAAGGAAGGATGGAAGGAAGGATGGAAGGAAGGATGGAAGGAAGGAGGTGAAAGGAAGGGGGGTGGCCCTATTTTGGCCCACCCCCTTGTTTTGAAATCTCTAGAGACAGTCTTGGCTGAGCAGTATAATATAGCGACTGCGGATGTCTGATGTAGAGACTGCGGATGTCTGATGTAGAGACTGCGGATGTCAAATTTTGCAACTGCGGATGTCAAATGCTATCTGATGACTTTCTTTCCATTGGTAATGACGACACCCTTGTAACTGTCGCTCACCCTCTGGCCTGCGAGGT